>JAPUHG010000303.1 GCA_027297845.1 Gammaproteobacteria bacterium
CATGGCATTCGGTACATATTGTGTAAGCCAGGTAGCGGCCGTGGGCCGCTGGCTCATCTCTCGCCGGATCGATCCGCGGCGTGTCATGATCGAATTTTTCCGCGGCCAGGATAGTGCCAACGATTTGCTTGTAGTAAAAAAGCAGCAGGCGCCCGAGCGGACCGAGGTTCCTGTCTGGTAACTGCACTTCTCCGGGCTCCTGAGTCTTCAGGAACGCGATGATCGCACCGACATCCTCATCGCTCAGGTCGTAGAAACTGATGGCCGGCATGATAACGAGGACACTGGTTCCATCCGGCCGGCTGCCATGACGAATAATCCGCTCGAGTTCATTGGCGGAATACTTTTGTGCGGTGCGCCCCAGATCGGGCGCGACGATCTGCGTGCCATCGGGCATCTCCATAAAGATACTGCCTGCGGCATTTTTGCCGTGACAACCAAAATAGCAACCGCGCACGTGTGCAAGACGCTCGCCTTCTGCAATGCTGGCATCGTCATCCAGTATTGCGATCGTGGAGCCTTCAATGTCGAAAGTCCGACCGAGGTCATTACCGATCAGCACATAGATCGTCAGCACACCCAGTAGTGCGATCCCGACGATTCCGCCGACTAAATACAGCAACCATTTCAAGATTGTCCTTATTCGCATCGTATCCCCTACCGGCTTACTGGCCTTCTTCCGCGACCATTGCCCAAAGCATAGTAGTTACCTAGACTCCTCGCCAAAAAAAGAGCAACACGCGACCAAATCCGTTGCAAATGCTTTAGTATCCATTGCTCAAAAGGCTGATAAAGCCAAAAGGGGAAAGAAAATGAAAACAAAAATGCTAATAGGATTTGCGACTTTCTTGTTCATGATCGGCTCGGCGGCAATCGCCGGTGATGCCGACGCACTGATTGAACTCGACAAGTCATGGGGAGCAGCACCAGATCAAGCGGCGGCGGAAGGATATCTTGCCGACGACATCATTTCTTTGGATGCTGAAGGTGCAACGGACAAGGCGGGATTGATGGCAGCCGCCGCTGAGGCCATTGCTGACTCACCGGCGGAGGAGTATGTCGCCGGAGATTATCAGGTCAACTTCCTCAGCGACGATATTGCCGTGATGGTGCACAGCGCCAGTGGCTCGAATCCGCACTGGAGCATGCACGTCTGGCAGAAAATCGATGGTAACTGGCAAGTCGCGGCGACCGCCAGCATCCCGACCGGAGATTAGTTTCTCGACGAAAACCTGATTCAAATCAGTGTTCTGAGGGGGCTGTCGCCTGTTCGCGGCAGCCCTTTTTTATTGGGCACCTTTTTGGTCAGGATGACCTTATGCCGCGGAGCACATGCGACCGAAGGAAGTCCCCTTGCGGGAGATGTGCGAGAGTGGCCAAGCCCGATTAGAGCTCTTTGCCGCAAAAAATCCTTCTTTTCAGGCCATTCTCCAGCCATCCGCAGGCCCCATAAACGCTTGACATACTCCCCCGGTAGCGCTATTGTTGCGTTGCAGCAATGATGCAACGCACCATCCCGGAGGATGACCATGGACAGCAAATTCAAAAACCTATCGGAAGATTTCAAGGGCCGGGTCAAAGACACCGCCGAACACGCCATGGACCAGGCTAAAAACAGCACCCAGGTTGCGGCCAACGCAGTGGACTCCCTGAAAAACCCCGCTCACATACTCAACAGCGCGAGCATGAAACTCAACGACCTTTCGCACGACTATTTCAAACGCCTGCTCAAAGAGCAGCGCAAAATCGTCGATGGTGTGGTCGCAGACGGCGCGAAGCGCATTCGGGTCATGGCCGATGCCGACAACCTGAAAGAGCTCTGGGAAACACAGCAGGCGCTGTTCCCGGCCACTCGTGACCGCGTTGTCACTAACGTCAAAGAGACGCTGGAAATCCTGGGCCATACTCGCGACGGTCTGAAAGACCTCTGGCAGAGCACCGTGCTCGAGTTCCAGGGCAAGAAAGCGCCAAAGGCAAGCAGCAAGAGCAAGCCCCGCGCGACCAAAAAGAAATCGGACACCAAGAAAGTTGAGGAAAATGTGTCCGATCAAAGCACAGCGAGCAAAAAGACAGCAAGCAGTAAGCCAAAAAAGGCGGCTGCCCCCGAAAAAGCGGCTTAGTCATATCGTCTGAAAACGGTTAATAGCCCTATTAGGCCTCTCGTTGAGAGGCCTTTTTTTTGTCTGATTAACAGTATTTCAACTCTTTCAGAAAGCGGTCAGGCCGGTATAATGGCGACCCTAGATCGCCCTCCCGCAAAAGAGAATCCAGCGTATGACCACGAGCAATTCCGAACTTCAATCCTGGGTGGATGACATCGCAAAACTGACCCAGGCCGACGAAATTCACTGGTGCGATGGCAGCGATGCAGAATACCGGCGACTCGTGCAACAAATGCTGGCCGACGGTACGCTGAGCGAACTCAACCAGGAGACCCACCCGAACTGTTATCTGCATCGTTCCGATCCAAGCGATGTCGCCCGGGTCGAGCACCTGACCTTCATTTGCACGGAAAATGAAGAAGACGCGGGACCCAACAATCACTGGATGGCGCCGGCCGCGGCACACGCCAAAATCGATCAGTTGTTCGACGGTTGTATGAAGGGCCGGACGTTGTATGTCATCCCCTATTGCATGGGACCGCTCGAGTCACCCTACTCTCGTTGTGGCGTGGAAATCACCGACAGCCCGTATGTCGTTATCAATATGAAAATCATGACCCGCATGGGCACCGCGGCGCTGCAGCGCATTGAAAAAGACGGCACCTTTGTCCGCGGCCTGCACTCGATCGGCGAACTGGATCCCGAGCGTCGCTTCATCATGCATTTCCCCGCGGAGCTGTCGATCAAGAGTTATGGCTCCGGTTATGGCGGCAACGCATTGCTGGGCAAGAAATGTCACGCGCTACGCATCGCCAGTTACCAGGCACGCACCGAGGGATGGCTGGCCGTACACATGCTGATCGTCGGCGTGGAAAACCCTGCGGGCGAAACCCATTACCTCGCCTGCGCGTTCCCATCCGCCTGTGGCAAGACCAACCTGGCCATGTTGATTCCGCCGGAATCGCACAAGGGCTGGAAAATCTGGACCTTGGGCGATGACATCGCCTGGCTGCAGGTTGACGAAGATGGACAATTGCGGGCGATCAACCCTGAGGCCGGGTATTTCGGCGTGGTCCCCGGCACCAACGAAAAAACCAACCGCAATGCCTACGAGATGATCCGTCACGATACGATTTATACGAATGTTGGCGTAACGGCCGATAACCAGCCCTGGTGGGAAGGGCTTACTGAAGGAACCCCGGTGCTCGACTGGCAAGGCAGACCCTATGACCCCGAGGTGAGCCCGGCGGCTCACCCGAATTCACGCTTCACGGTATCGGCCAGTCAGAACGCCAGTTACTCCACTTTGGCCGATGCAGCCGATGGTGTGCCGATCGCCGCCCTGGTTTTCGGCGGCCGGCGGCGTGAAGTCGCGCCATTGGTTTACCAGGCGAAAAGCTGGGCGCATGGCGTACTGGTTGGTGCCGGCGTCGCCTCGGAAACGACGGCGGCTGCCGCCGGAGAAGTCGGCGTAGTCCGCCGCGACCCGATGGCCATGCAGCCATTCTGCGGCTACAATTTCGCCGATTACTGGGCGCACTGGCTGAGTTTCGAACAACGCAGCGATAAGCTGCCCGGGATTTTCCATGTGAACTGGTTTCGCCAGAACAAGGACGGCGACTTTCTATGGCCTGGCTTTGGCGAAAACCTGCGGGTCCTGCGCTGGATCATCGATCGCTGCGAGAAGCGCGTGGATGCGCTGGCCACTCCGATCGGTATGTTACCCGCCATCGCCGATATCGATACCGAAGGTCTGGATATCGATCCTGCCGTGATGGAAGAGCTTCTGTCCGTCGACCACACGCAATGGTCGGCTGAAATGACGGCTTTGGCTGAGGATTTCTCTCGCTATGGCGATCGACTGCCGACTGAGCTCAGCCACCAGTTACAAACGGTCATCGAAGAATTAGCGGCAAAAGACGCAGCCTAAATCTCCTCACCTGTACCAGTTCCTTTAGCTGCCACTCCTGTTGGTTCGCGTGGTTTACCAGGGATCGCAAATTCTAGGCGAGGGCTCGGGCGGTTGAGCACTGGTCTGGAACGAAACCATAGCCGATCCTGTTAGTTGCCGATTCCGCTAGCAAGCGTGTTTCACCATGGATCGCAGACACTGGGTGAGGGATCGGACACCTGAGGGCAGAGTTGGAGCGAGACCCATAGCCACGGCGCTATGGGTTGAGTGAAGCTCAAGCTCAGGTGTTCGAGAGCCAGCCAGAGCTGCGATCCATGGTGAAACACGTGAGCCAGAAAAATAAAGCCCCACTGAATTGCTCAGTGGGGCCCCCTTAAGTTTTTATATTTTGCGGTTCTTCTTATTCTTTATTGTTATTTTTCTTTAATCAAATAATGTATGGCCATCGGCGAGTCTTCCGTAACCGCTTTGCCCAGGCCTAAATATCCTTTCCCAGTCAGCTGCACATCATCGCGCCGCAGGAATGACTGCTCGCCATTGTTGTAGACGAAGGTTCCGTTAGTACTCTGATCGTATAACATGAACTTGTTT
>JAPUHG010000304.1 GCA_027297845.1 Gammaproteobacteria bacterium
TGGCCTTCGATTACCCGCCACGACAAAAATTTTTCCGTCGGGAACTGGCGAAATTCTTTGAATTGGCACGCGAGCAGAATATAGACCCACTGACCCCTGTCGGTTCCTATGCGGGCGCCATGGGCATGCCGCAGTTCATGCCCAGCAGTTACCTGGCTTATGCCGAGGATGGCGATGGTGACGGTCAGAAAGACATTTGGGAGAACGTCGCCGATGTGACCGCGAGTGTCGGTCACTACCTGATCCACCACGGCTGGAAAAATGAAGCCACCATTGCCGTACCGGCACAAGTCCCACCGGAAATAGCGGCTCTGGATGCAGAAAAAGCGCTTAGCCTGAACACCAGCGTAGGCCAGCTCCGGGCACAGGGTGTGCAATTCGATTGTGGACAGATGGCTGACGATACACCGGCGGTGCTGATCCAGCTGGAAAGCGAAGACGGGCCGGTTTTCTGGGTTGGCTTTGCCAATTTCCACGCGATCACGCGTTACAACCGCAGCCGGATGTATGCGATGGCCGTTTTTGAGCTCGCCGTTGAAATCAATAAACGACAGCGGACAGGTTCTGAATAAGGTAGCGGCAGTCGCGTTGACCGTCGCCACGCTTTTGGCGGTTTCCGCCTGCGCGGGACACAGAGATAGCGCGCCGTCCAAGCCACCGACGCCGGGGCAGATTCGCGAAGTCGTTCCAAAAGCCGAACCCAGAAGCAAAAGCGGCAACCCGCCGTTTTACGAAGTGCGTGGCAAGCGTTATTACGTGCTGGATGATGCCACCGGTTACCAGGAAAGAGGCGTGGCGTCCTGGTATGGGAAAAAGTTCCATGGCCGCTCGACGGCAACCGGCGAGACCTATGACATGTATGCGGCGACCGCTGCCCACAAGACGCTGCCGCTTCCGGCCTACGCGCTGGTCACCAACCTGGAAAACGGGCGCAGCATCATCGTGCGTATAAACGATCGCGGCCCATTCGTGGCTAACCGCCTGATAGATCTTTCCTATGGTGCCGCCGTGGAGCTCGACATGATCAAGACTGGAACCAGCTTCGTCGAGGTCCAGGTCGTTACACCAGGATCCAAAGGCCGCAGGCCGCGCACCGAAAGCCGGCCGGCGAAGGTCACTACAGGTGCGCTTTTTGTACAGGTAGGGGCGTTTGGCGACCGTAGCAACGCGAACCGGCTGCGCTCCATGCTGCTCAATGCCGGTGTTGCGGATGTGGTCGTCCGCAAAAATCGGGTCAACGGCCAGCGCATATACCGCGTCCGGATAGGCCCGGTCGCCAGTGTGGAAGAATTTGACGCCACCGTGGAGCTGGTTAGCGAACTGGGCGTCAGCGACGCTTATCTCGCGACCGAGTAGCGCGCTGTTTTTGCCGCCCGGCTGAAGCCGAGCTATCAACTCCGCCTCAGTCGAATTACAATTCGTTGTTGCCAGACCAGCACTGTTTCCCGGAAGGAACCATGAACAGAAAATCGCAAGGAACCCTGTCGTTTTTTCTATTGGCGCTAGTCGCGTTGCCGTTGGCAGCGCAGAATACGCCGATCCCGTCTCCGCCAGCGATCAACGCCACCGCGTGGATACTGATGGAAGCGCACACCGGGTTCATACTCGGCGACAAAAATCCTGACCAGCATATTGAACCGGCCAGCATCACCAAAATGATGACCGCGTTTGCGGTCTTCAACGAACTCGCAAACGGCAATATTTCGCTATCCGACAAAGCGCAGGTCAGTGAAAAAGCCTGGCGCACGCCCGGCTCACGAATGTTCATCGAGGTAAAAAGCCAGGTCTCGGTCGAAGAATTACTCCAGGGCATGATCGTTCAATCGGGGAACGATGCCAGCGTGGCGCTGGCCGAATTTGTTGCCGGTAGCGAAGAGACTTTTGCGGCATTGATGAACCAGTACGCGGCACAACTCGGCATGGCCAACACCAATTTTTTGAACAGCACCGGATTACCGGCAGCGGATCACTACACATCGCCGCGTGATATTGCGATTCTCGCCCGTGCCCTGGTCGGGCGTTTCCCGGATTATTACCGCTGGTATTCGCAAAAAGAGTTCACCTATAACGGAATTACCCAACGCAACCGGAATGCACTGCTCTGGCAAGATGCAACGGTTGATGGAATCAAAACCGGGCACACCGAATCGGCCGGTTATTGCCTGGTGTCATCAGCAAGCCGTGGTCCCATGAGGCTGATTTCGGTCGTGATGGGTACTCCGAGTTCGCGGGCGCGCAGCGACGCAAGCCAGGCGCTGCTCAATTATGGCTTTCGCTTTTTCGAAACTCATGAATTGTATGCGGCTGGTCAAAGTGTCAACGATGTCAGGGTATGGAAAGGAAGCCAGAAAAAAGCCGGTCTGGGTGTAAAACAGGGTCTGTTTATCACCATCCCGAGGGGCCGCTATGACGACCTGCGGGCAGAAATGGATCTGCCGCCGCAAATCATAGCCCCACTCAGCATCGACCAGCCGCTCGGCGAAATACGGATTTCGCTCGATGATCAATTAATCACACAACAACCGTTGTACCCGCTGACCGATGTTCCGCTGGGTGGCTTCTTCGAGCGCACACTGGATGCAATCAAACTTTGGTTCAAGTGACTGGATAACTGGACCATGAGCGAACGTCACCAGCTGTGTTTTCTGAATGGCGAAATTCTGCCGCTGAACGAAGCGAAAGTTTCGGTGCTGGATCGGAGTTTCCTGTTTGGCGATGGCGTGTACGAGGTCATTCCCGTTTACGATGGCCAGCCATTTGTACTGGATGCGCATCTGCAAAGACTCGCGAACAGTCTGGCTGCGGTGCGCATGC
>JAPUHG010000305.1 GCA_027297845.1 Gammaproteobacteria bacterium
CATTACCAGAGAGCCTCGCCGGTGATCAGGTAGACAAGCGCATCGGTCGTCAGGCTTGCGCCAAGTACAAATAATAGTATGGGCATAAATTTGTCGACCAGCTTCACCAGCACGTTATTAATTTTTTCCAGGATTGGTTTACTGGTATCACCCATCAGCGTAACCATGATGGGTATCAGCAAAAATGGCAACGCATAGGCAATATTGTAGAACGCCAATACCAAAAGAGAAGACTCGACCGGCAAATTGGCTTTGAGAATTTGATTGACGGCTGCGAAGTAGGGTAGTGCGAAAGGTATGCCCGTAAAATTTACAATCGCGCCGAAGCCGAAACAATATGCCGGTCTGAGATTACTATCTGGTTTTTTTCCCTCACTTGCCTTGCCATTTCGTGAGACCCACGCCGCCCACAAGCAAAGCAGGCCGATCAACAATTGAATCACAAAATCGACTGGCAGCGGATTGTTGAGTCGATTGATGATCTGATCAAGCCCCAGTGCGATTATGACGCCTGAAACAAAATAAGAGAGAGTATGAACGGCGAGGAGCGCAACGCTGTTCGCTATTGGCCTGTTGGTGCCGACAGCCACTAGCATTAATGCAAACAGCACAGGGTTAAGAGCGTCAAAGATGAGCAGGGGAATCAGTTTCGGTAGTAGCTCGATCATCTTTCGAATACGGACCGGAAGATAAAGCTGATGCCCTTAAGATCGCCCGAGGAACTGAAGCGATAGGCGAGACCTAAGCGGTCAAAGCTGAGGAACCAGATTTTTATGCGCTTTTCCGCCCTGCGTAGCGACACGCCAAATTCCCATTGATCAGTGATGGCTCGGGTTGCACCATCCCCGAGTGTCGCGTCCAGGTCGTCTTCGAAAGTCGTATACATGCCATGCCATGTCAGAAACAAATTTTCGTCGCGCGCCTCGTCGTTTCCCAATGGATAGTCAAATTCCAGACCGGCCATAAGGGGCCAGAATTCTTCTGAAGGACCGTTGCTCGAATTGTAGCCAACATAAGCCACGGAGTTAACCAGGGCCCAATTAAGTTTTCCTTTCTGAAATGTATATTTGCTCTTGATTCCGGCCCAGTAAGTCCAGGCAGACTCACTGCCGTTGACGAGTGTTCCCCAGCCGACTGATGCAAATGGACGCAGCGCCCAGCGCTCGTTGATTGGTACCGTGATATCGATCCCCGGCGTAACGCTGATGCTGGCGAGATTGTCCGGTTGCAGCGCCCCTGGAATATCATCCAAAATGAACCTATCCAGACCAACCGTGATTGGAAATCTGAATTCGATACCGACTGTTCTTGCGCCGTCCTCAGCAAAATCCGCTTCCCTCAATTCCCAGCGCGGAGTCATCCGCAGGACAAATACGTCCCGGTCATCGCTAACCTGGTACCAACCGGTGCCGAAATATGAACTGTAAGCCCAGTGGACAGCGTTGTCGGTCATTTCCTGTGCCTGAGCCGTGGCAAAAGCAAGAATCATGCACGCCGAGCAAGGAAGGAGTTTCAGCAAATTTCTACGCGGTTTGGTCATTCATTTCAATCGTCCTACGTATTTTGTCGTTGCGGTTACGATTTTTGAGTCGCTGGTTTACTCGGCGTCTTTTCTTCCGGCTCCTGCAGCATACATTCCTCGACACCCACGCCAAATTGGCTCAATGAGCGTGATAACTCGTCCAATGAACATGAGAGCAATTCAAGATCTGATTGCTGCACGACCTTTATGCTTCCGGCGAAGGATGCGGGCGACCAGGGAAGCAGTACAGTAGCTCGTCCGTCTTTGTGCATCTCAACCACGTAACATGGGTCGCCGCCACCGGAATGGTTTGATATCAGGGCAGGGATGACGGTTCCTGATTCGGAACCGATCAAGGAGCTGGAAATAATTTTGAGCATTCGGTACATCGGCACTCTGTTGAGGACCGAGTGTTCGATGCTATGACCGACACTGCTGAGCCAGGTAAATCTAGCCGCCAATCCCAAGATAAATGAAGTACCTATGATCAGGAATAGGGCAATAACGCCGGGGGCGGTCAGGTTGTCAAATACACGTTTCGGGAACAGGTCCGCGATCGGTGTCGCCATTTCAACGAGCAGTCCACCAATCTCCTTTAGCCCAATCCACAGGAGCATGAGTGGTAAAAGAATGAATAGCCCGCCGAGCAACGTGGTTTTTATGAATTTCATTGCAATACTCCGAAAAAACGCGCCTGTGGAGCTGACTCTAACCGATGGGTCGATTCAATTACATTACATCTGTATCCCTGAGGTCGTTGTCGGCAAGAAAATTATAGGCGCCCACCACTTCGTCGTGATTTTTTTGTGCCAGCTTCTAGCCAATCGCATTAAGGCAGGTAGAATGATTGCCACACTTATTACTCACGACGGTAACTGCGACCGGACATGCATAAGTTCATTGAAGAACTGAAGCGCCGCAATGTAATCAAGGTTGCAGGCATTTACGTCGTATGTGCCTGGGTCCTGCTGCAAGTCGCCGACGTCGTGGTTCCGGCGGCCGGCTTGCCCGGGTGGCTGGTTACGTTCGTCCTTTACCTGGCAATTGTCGGCCTGCCATTTGCGATCGTGCTGTCATGGAAATTCGACCTGACGTGGAGCGGGATTAAGCAGGATAGCGAAGACGCCGCCAGGCAAAAATTCAAAATCTCCTCGCCGGTCTTCATGCTCGCGTTGGCGGTATTCGCCGGCTCCTCGTTTGTCGCCTACAAAATATCGCTGCCCGCCGCCGAAATTACCCAATCAATCGCCGTTATGCCGTTCATTAATCTTACGGGTGATGAGGAACATGAGTTTTTGTCGGATGGAATCACCGAAGAAATCATGAACCGGCTGTTTCGGCTGGATGATCTGAAGATCATTGCCCGAACATCGGTATTTTCGCTCAAGGGTCAGAACCTTGATCTTGCGGAGTTGGGCTTGCGCCTCGGCGTTGAGAATGTGTTGGAAGGCAACCTGAAGATAAATGGCGATGCCGTGCGTCTCGGCGTGCGTATGATTAATGTCGCCAGCGGCAAGCACCTGTGGGCGGAAACCTTCGATGGCGAACTGACTGACTTCGAGTTTAAGGACAACATCACCAATACCGTGATTGAGGGAATTGCCCGGGCCTTTCATCGTGAACCACCGCCGGTCACCAAAGCCGCAACCCGCGAAGTGCTGGCACGCGAGCACTTTCTACGTGGACGCTACTATTACGAACAGCGTGGTGAGGAAAATATGCTGCGTGCGGCCGAACTGTTCCAGCAGGCGATCGATGTGGATCCTTTGTATGCAGAAGCCTGGGCCGCCCTGGCCCAGGCCTACGTCCTGGGCGGTGCCGATCTGCAGATGGAGGATGAACGCGCGGATGCCATCGTCGCGAGGGCGCTCGAATACGATCCGGACAATCCTCGTGCGCTCACCGTGAAAGCCACTCTCGCCGGCCTTCGTGACTGGAATTTCAAAGAAGCGATGGACCTGAGCCAGCGAGCCGTCGAAATCGCACCGGGTGACGGCGATGTTCGGCACTTTTCAGCCATCCTGATGGCCCTGACCGGGCAATACGAAGCCTCGCTCGCCGAGCAACGCATTGCTGCTCCACTAAACCCTTTGTATCCGCCACTGCTGGAAGGCGTTGGCCACCGTTTGCGCTATTTGTGGCGCTTTGAAGAAGCGATCGAGGTTTACGAGCAATCTCTGGCGATTGGTTTCGACCGAGTCTACGACAATATGTTTTTTTGCTACGGTTTCATGGGGCGTGTTGAAGATGCGACTCGCGTGCTGCTTCGAGACGGCCGCCAAACAGAACTCGATGATTGGGACCGCATGGTGCTGGCGTATTACGGTGGCGACCGCGATGAAGCCGCCCGTCTTTACAAAGCGAATCTACTTTCCGAGCGGCCACCTGTATCAGAAGGTGACCTTTGGGCCGCACAAGATGCCGCTTACGGAGGGGAAATGGAATATGCATTTGCTGCTCTGACGGTCGCGGCCGATGAAAAGCGCATCAACCTGCTGCGAATGATGCGCATCCCATTACCCAAAGAATTGTATTCGCATCCTGGTTGGGTGGAATTCTGGAATCACCCGAACATGAAACCGCTATTCGATCTCTACCTTGAAGCAGGCGATGC
>JAPUHG010000306.1 GCA_027297845.1 Gammaproteobacteria bacterium
CGCCTTGGGAATTCCGGTCCTGACTGGACCTGATACTTTTAACGCCGAGGATATTGCCGAGATGCTTGCCGATGTCGGCGCAATGCGTGAAGTCAAAGACTCAGACGAGTTGGCGACGGAACTGGCCAAGCTGATTGCCGATCCTGAGGCACGTCGTTACGCGGGTGAGCAGGGCCGAAAAACGGTGCAGGAAAACCGTGGAGCCGTTGACCGCCTGTTGGCGCTGCTCGACCCACTGGTTCCTACAGGCTAGATGCCTTTCGATCTACCCGCCTCGCGAGTTACACCTTGGCCAACTAATTATCTGGCCAGCCAGGAATTCACTTCGGCAATATCCTGGTCCGACAAGCTGCCGGCCGCTTGTTTCAGGCGCAGGACATTGACGATGTAATCATAGCGCGTGCGCGCGTAAGAGGTGCGGGCGCGGAACAGTCCCTGCCTCGCGTCGAGCACGTCCACCGTGGTTCGTGTTCCCACCTCGAAGCCGGCCTCGGAGGCCTGCAAGGCTTTCTCATTGGATTCCACTGCACGCCTCAGAGCCCGAACGCGGGCGATCTGCGAGACTACGGCATCGTAAGCATCACGCGTTGATCGTTCGGTCTCGCGGGCGACGCGCTCAACCCGCTCGCGCGCCGCACGATGCCTGTATACGGATTGACGCACGATGGATGAGGTATTGCCGCCACTGTAAATCGGGATATTCAGTTGCAAAGAGTAGTTGGTGGAGTTGTTTGACGAGTCGGCCGGACCAAACGGACCACCCTGATCCGATCGATTGGCATCCCGATCAAAACCTGTTCGCGATGCGAAAAAGTCAATGGTGGGCAGGTGGCCGGAGCGATTGATGCGTACCTGGTCCTTGGCAATGTCCGCCTGCAGGCGTGTTGAATTCAGGGCCAGATTGTTTTTCAGGGACTGCGTGACCCACTCATCCGCATTCGCCGGATCGGGATTAACCAGGGGCAGGTCATTGCCGGGGCGCTTTAACTCGTCGATGTAACGACCGGTAATCTCGCGCAGGGATTCCTTGGCCGTGGACAAAAATCTGCGCGCACCGATATCGGTGGCTAAAGACAGGTCATAGGCCGCTTGAGCCTCCAGCACGTCGGTGATCGCGATCAGCCCTACCTCGAAACGCTTTTCGGCCTGCTCGAGTTGGCGCTTGGTGGCGTCCTTGTTGGCCACTTCCGCATCCAGCGTATCCTTCGCGGCCAGAACGTTGAAATAGGCCTCGGCGACACGGACCATCAGATCCTGCTCCGCAGCCTGGTAATCAACTTCCGCCTGGGCGACCTGTTTCTGTGCCTGTTTCAAGCCGACGATCCGATCCCATCTAAACACGGATTGTTGTACTTGCAGGCGCCATTGCGTGTCGTCCTGGACATGGGTCCTGAAGGTAGAACTCACGGTTTGGATGTTGCCGCTACCGGGGGGAACTTCCTGCTGAAAAGTGTTGCTTCCGCTGCTATCACCGTTGCCCCGGGAATAAAACCCGGTGATCAGCGGCAACAACGCCGCACGCGCCTGTGGCGATGCCTCGGCGGAGGCCATGCGATTGGCGTTGGCCTCTCGCAATGCGGGGTCGCTGACAAGCGCCACCTGGTAGACTTCTTCCAGGTCAGTACCGTTGACCGTCGAAACGCCAAAAAAGATCAGCAACAAAAGTAAGGAACGCAAAATGATGTGCATGGTAGTCCTCTCGGTCAAAAACCGATTGAATAGTGTATTAGTTAACTATATCACTAAATCGGTAATTTTCAAAAAAAACGCTGTTTAAGCGTGGTTTTAGCGTGTCTTATACTCTTAATAGCTTGGGATAGACGGATCCAGCTGCTTTGACCAGGCCAGGATACCGCCATCCAGGTTAAAGACTTGCGGGAAGCCATTCTGTACCAGGTAGGCGGCCACTTGCGCGCTGCGTGCGCCGGAACGACACATCACCACGATAGGGCGCTGTTTTTCCAGTTCGCCAACACGCCCGGCGACCTGATCCATCGAAATGTGTATCGCTGCCGGCAGACTGGCGATCGCTAATTCCCAGTCTTCACGTACATCCAGCAGTACAGGTGGCCGGCTCGACGCAAGCTGATCCCGGCATTCTTGCGGGCTTATCTGCGGTATGCCGGCAAATTCGGTCAAAACCGGAAGCGATCCGGTGCGGCAGCTTCGAGAATGGGCGTAATTACCGTTTCGAACAATTGGTCGGTGAGCCACTCATCGTCCCCGATCCGGGTCACCAGCCTGGCTCTCATTATGGGTTCCTCGCCGACGATAACGAACAGGCGGCCGCCCGGTTTCAGCGCCAGCGCGAAGCGCTGGTCGTATTCCGGCAGCGATGCAGTGACGGCGATTACGTCGTATTTCCGCTCCGCGTCGAGCTGCAACGCGTTGATCGTGGTCAGCGTTACATTGTCAACGCCTGAACGATCCAGGTTGGTTTGCGCCATCCTGGTCAGGTCCGGGAAAATTTCAACGCTGTGTACTTGCCCGCTAAGAGTCGCCAGGCAGGCGGCGAGAAAACCGCTACCGGTTCCCACTTCGAGCACTTCATCGTCTGCGCGTGGTCCCAGCGCCTGTAGAAGCTTGCCCTCCAACAGGGGCGACATCATGCATTGGCCGTGCGCTAAAGGGATATTGCAGTCGGCGAAAGCGACACCGGCATATTCTATGGGTACGAAATTTTCGCGATTAACGCTTGCTATGGCGTCCAGGATATTGGCTTCCAGCACCGCGCCGGCCCTGATCTGTTGCTTGATCATCTGCTCGCGCGCAAATCCAGGATTCATGTGATTTTCTTCCCCTTTTTCCCCGCTGGAGCGGGCCATTCTGGCGGCGTAAAGGTTACTCACTCAGCATCCGGGTGACAAGACAAAAACATGGCATTATGGTGAATACCGCCAATTCGCCGGCAACCCTTGAGATATGCTTGACGCCTTATCGGACAGGCTGTTTCAGCCTTTGACCGGGTCGGTGGCGGGATTGCTATTTTGCTGTTTTGCCATAAAGAGGATCACCATGAGCGCGGACCCAAAAGACCTGTTTGACGCAGTCGGTCAACTGACCGCCGATGCCCTGCGGCCTTTTCCTGGCTCCAGAAAAATTAATGTACCTGGCAGCCGGCCCGATATCAGCGTCGGCATGCGCGAGATCGGACAGACGGCAACGCCGATGGACAATGGTCCGGAACCCAGTCCGCCGCTGCTAATGTATGACACATCCGGTGCCGATACGGACCCGGATATTGCGGTGGATTTGTTGCAGGGCTTGCCGCCCTTGCGAAATTCGTGGATCGAAGAACACAATGACAGTGATCTGCTGGAGCGGGCCGGCTCCGAATATGGTCTGCTGAGGGAAACCGATCGGGCGCTTAAGAACGTGCGCCTCGCCGGAAGCCGATCGCCACGCCGTGCGCGGGGTAGCGCAAACGTCAGCCAGATCCATTACGCACGCAACGGCATAATCACGCCGGAGATGGAATACGTAGCGATCCGGGAAAATTTGCGAGTGGTAGAACTACGCGAGCATTATTCGTCGGCCGGGCTGTTGACTCGGCATGGCGGCGAAATTTACGAGAAGCGCTAGGAGTACTATTTGGGGACGCCACTGACAGAAATTCTGCTGATTGCCGCTGGCGTCTTCCTTGGTGTGCTGTTGTTACAGCTGTACCGGGTTCGCTCGCGCTCACGAATCCGGAAAATGGGTACCGAACTGGGCGAGATTACCGGTAGCCATAATTACCAGAACCGGCTGAGCACGGCGAGCGAGGACGATGCGCTCGCTGACCTGGGGGGGACGGTCAATCAGTTGCTTGATGTGCTCGGCCATACCGAGCGCCAGTTGAGAGAAAAGCAGAGCATGTTTCTGCAACTTGCAGAGGCGCAGAGCGATATCATTTTTGTTCATCGAGACGAAATCCTTTACGCCAACCAGGCTGCTGCGGAAATTCTTGGGATTGAATCCGCCACTTTGATCGGAATGTCGATCTACGACTTGATGAGACCCGCGCAGCGTGAGAAATCCAGGGAAAATATTGCAAAGAAACTGGCCTCTGAAGAGGTCGTGCCCTGCAGCCAGTTGCAACTGATGAAAGCCGATGGCCAGGCGTTATGGCTGCAGGTTACCAGTGTCCCGGTTGAGTACCACGGCCAGCCGGCCCTGATGAGTGTTGGCGAGGACATCAGTCTGCGGATGCTGGCCGATAAAGTGCTGGCTGAAAGCAGACGCCAGGCTCAATTGACACTCGATTCGATCGGTGAAGGCGTTATTACTACCGATATAGATGGGCGAATCGATTACCTGAATGGGGCGGCCGCCGAGCTTGCCGGAGTCAGGCCGGAAGCGGTGCTGGGTCGTACCATGGGGGAAACCATCAACCTGGTCGACGAATCTGACCGGCGGTCGTTGGGCGACCCGGCCAGGCGTTGTCTGCTGGAGCAGGACAGGGTAAATCTAGGTCGCGGTGCGTTGTTGTTGGCGACGAATGGCGGCGGCGAGCATTCCATCGAGCTGACGGCATCGCCAATCCTGGACTCGGCCGGTCACATAATCGGTGTGGTGGTCGTATTGCATGATGTAACCGAAATGCGCGGAATAACTCAGCAGATGTCCTACCAGGCGAGCCATGATGCGCTGACCGGGCTGATCAATCGACGGGAATTCGAAAGGAGGCTGGATGAGTCTGTGCAGGGCGCGCGAACCGGGGACGGACAACACGCGCTTTGCTATCTCGATTTGGACGGATTCAAGACAGTAAATGACACTTGCGGGCACATGGCAGGCGACAGCATGCTGCGCGAAGTGGCTGGGCTGATAAAAGAGAAGGTTCGTGATTCGGATACCGTGGCGAGGCTTGGTGGCGATGAATTTGGCATGCTGCTGGTCGGTTGTCCGTTGGAAAAAGGTCGCCAGATCGCTGACGATGTTTGTTATGCGGTCAAGGACTATCGCTTTGTCTGGCGCGACAAGATTTTCAATATTGGCGTCAGTATTGGCCTGGTCGAGGTCGGTCATGAAAGCGGGGAAACGGAAGATTTACTCAGTGCGGCTGACTCCGCCTGCTATGTGGCGAAAAAGCAGGGTAAGGGCCGGGTGCATGTTTATTCCTCGCATGACGAGGCCGTGGCGCGTCACCGGGGAGAAATACAGTGGTTGCAGCGTCTGCAGTCGGCGCTGAACAATGACACCTTTGAATTGTTTTCTCAGCCGATCATATCCCTGAAAGGGAAAGCAAAAAGCGGACCGGCGTTTGAGATTCTACTGCGCATGAGAGATGAACACGGCAGCGAGATTTTGCCGGAAAAGTTCATGCGGGCAGCAGAGAGATACCAGATCATGCCGCATATCGATCGCTGGGTCGTGCAAACAACCCTGGCGGCGCTCGCCAGCGAATCTATCGGCCTGCCTGTTGGCAGGACATGCGCGATCAATATTTCCGGTCAGACCCTGGCCGACGAAGGATTCCTGGAGTTTGTCGTCGACTGTCTGGATCGTACGGGGGTAGATGCCTCCAAAATCTGTTTCGAGGTTACCGAGTCCGCTGTTGTGAATAACCTGACCCACGCGCAGCGATTCATCGGCGTATTGCATGGCATGGGTTGCCGCTTCGCGCTGGATGATTTTGGCAGCGATGTCGGATCAATTGCCAATCTGAAAAACCTGGCCATGGATTATCTGAAGATCGACGGCTCGTTCATCCGTGGCCTGGGCTCCGACGATGTCAGTCATGCCATGGTTGACGCAATGATCAAGCTCGCACGTACACTCGATTTCGAGGTGATCGCCGAACAAGTCGAGGACCACAAGGCGCTGGAAGTGATTCGCTCGCTGGGATTCGATTATGTACAGGGGTTCCTGCTCGGACGCCCGCAGCCGTTACAGGCTGTTGCATAAAAAAAGGCCAAATTCCGGAACGCCGGAATTTGGCCGATTCGACTCAATGTAGCGCATGCGTTTTTACAGCATTTGCTGAACCAGCAACAAGGCAACGATGTTGATGATTTTGATCAACGGGTTGATCGCCGGTCCCGCCGTATCTTTATACGGGTCGCCGACGGTGTCCCCGGTCACCGCAGCCATATGGGCTGCCGAGCCTTTGCCGCCACAATTTCCGTCTTCGATGTATTTTTTTGCGTTATCCCAGGCGCCACCTCCGGTGGTCATCGAAATGGCCACGAACAAACCGGTAACGATCGTACCGATCAATAGGCCGCCAAGAGCAAGTATTCCCGCAGCTGGTCCCATCAGCCAGCTCATGACAAAGTACAGCACGACCGGCATCAGCACCGGCAGCAGCGAGGGTACGATCATTTCCCGGATCGCGGCCTTGGTCAGGAGATCGACGGCACGCGAATAGTCGGGTTTGCCGGTGCCTTCCATGATGCCTGGTATTTCACGGAACTGACGGCGAACCTCGACGACCACCGATCCAGCAGCCCGGCCAACGGCTTCCAGCGCCATCGATGCGAACAGATAGGGCACCATGCCACCGATAAACAGACCGATAATGACGGCCGGCTTGTCGAGACTGAATACCACCGATGCATCCAGGTTGTGGGTGAAATCCGCGAACAGAACCAGCGCCGCGAGACCAGCCGAGCCGATCGCGTAGCCTTTCGTGACCGCTTTCGTCGTGTTGCCTACCGCGTCCAGCGGATCGGTAATTTTCCGGATTTCATCGGGCATGTTCGCCATCTCGGCGATGCCACCCGCGTTATCGGTGATCGGGCCAAAAGCGTCCAGCGCGACGATCATGCCGGTCATCGACAACATGCTGGTAGCCGCGATGGCGATGCCATACAGACCGGCCAGTTCAAACGATCCATAGATACTGAGGCAGACCGCGATAACGGGCAGTGCCGTGGCTTTCATCGACAAACCCAGGCCAGCGATGATATTGGTCGCATGTCCGGTTGTGGACGCATGCGCCACCTGCTGCACGGGAGCGAATTCGGTCCCCGTGTAGTACTCGGTGACCACGACCATGAATGCGGTCAGACCCAGACCAATCAGCGAGGCAAACCACAGGTTCAGCGCGCTGAGATCCGTGATTCCGGTCATCATCCAGTCGGTGACAAAATAAAATGCCGCGGCCGCGATCACGCCGGAAACAATAACGCCCTTGTACAGGGCGTTCATGATCTTCGCACCGTCGCTCGTCTTGACAAAAAAGGTTCCGATGATGGACGCGATAATGGACACTGCACCGAGAGCCAATGGGTAGACGATGACAATATCGCCGCCATCGCCCAGCAGCAGGCTGCCAAGCAGCATCGTGGCAACGATGGTGACCGCATAGGTTTCGAACAGATCGGCAGCCATGCCGGCGCAGTCGCCGACATTGTCGCCTACGTTATCGGCGATTACCGCCGGGTTTCGCGGGTCGTCCTCGGGAATCCCCGCTTCGACTTTGCCGACGAGATCGGCGCCGACATCGGCACCCTTGGTGAAGATTCCGCCGCCCAGCCGGGCAAAAATCGATATCAGCGAGCCGCCAAAAGCCAGCCCAACCAATGCGTGGAGAATTTCCGTTGTGCCGTGACCCAGCGCTTGCAAAATCATGAAATAGGCAGCAATACCCAACAATGCCAGCCCGACCACCAGCATGCCGGTGATCGCGCCGCCCCGGAACGCGATGTTGAGTGCGGCGTTAATTCCCTTGTACGCCGCTTGCGCCGTACGCACATTCGCTTGCACCGAAATTCTCATGCCGATGAAACCGGCCGCTCCAGACAAAATTGCGCCGATCGCGAAGCCGATCGCGGTCAGGTTGCCAAGCGCAATCCACAAGATGACCAGCAACACCAGTCCGACTATCGAGATCGCGCGGTATTGTCTGTTCATATAGGCTTTGGCGCCTTCTTGAATCGCCATCGCAATGCTTTGCATTTTCTCATTGCCCGCAGGCTGCGCCATAACCCATTTTGCTGAAAACGCGCCATATGCAAGCGCCAGCACAGCCGCTCCAAGAGCAATCCAAAGTGCCATATCTACCATTTCTTAGCCTCCCAATAAAAAAACCAACAGCGGGGGGATACCCCTCGTCCTGCCGTTGCTAAATCTTGAATCCCTTCTTCAAAATACGCGGTACGGCAATATTCTTTAGCTCAACATATCGTGGCATGCCGTTTCGGTATGGCGGGTAATCTTCGCCACGTATAAGTGGCGCCAGGTATCGCCGGCCAGCTGCGGTAATGCCAAAACCGTCCTTGCTGATGTAACGGGCAGGCATCAATTTCTCCCGATTCGCAACTCGGCTCAGCGGAGTATGCCCGATCGACCAACGATAAGGCTGGTCCGATTCGCGCACGATGATCGGCATGATCGCATCGTGACCTTTCAAGGCCAACTCCACCGCCGCTTGGCCAACTGCGTAAGCCTGTTTTACATCGACGCTGGATGCGATATGCCGCGCGGAGCGTTGCAAGTAGTCAGCAACTGCCCAGTGGTATTTGTAGCCATGCTTTTTCCTGACCATCTCCGCGACGACCGGTCCGACGCCACCGAGCTGTGCGTGACCAAAGGCGTCACGAGTCCCGGCTTCGGCCAGGAAGCGGCCATTCTTGAACCGCGTGCCTTCTGAAACGACGATTACGCAATACTCATATTTTTTGACACAGTCCCTTACCCGGGCCAGGAATCGCTGCTGATCGAAAGGCACTTCGGGCAACAGGATGATATGCGGTGCAGCGCCAGGATTTTCCCCGGCCAGGCAGGCAGCGGCGGCTATCCATCCGGCATGTCTGCCCATAACCTCAAGGACGAAAACCTTGGTTGAGGTACGTGCCATCGAGGCCACATCCAGTGCTGCTTCTCGCGTCGAGACTGCGACATATTTGGCAACCGACCCAAAACCCGGGCAGGTATCGGTGACCGGCAAATCATTGTCCACTGTTTTCGGTATGCCGATACAGGTGATGGGATGGCCCAATTCACGGCTTATCTGGGAAACCTTGTGCGCGGTATCCATGGAATCACCACCACCGTTGTAGAAGAAATAGCCGATATTGTGTGCCTTGAATACATCGATGAGCCGCTGGTATTCCGAGCGGTTCTCTTCGATTCCTCTTAGCTTGAACCTGGCCGATCCAAATGCGCCCCCGGGGGTGTGGCGAAGCGCCGCAATGGCGGCGGCGCTTTCCTTACTGGTATCCACCAGGTCTTCCAGCAGGGCGCCAATAATGCCATTGCGACCGGCATAGACATTGCCAATTTTGTCGCGATGCTTACGCGCAGTTTCGATCACGCCGCAGGCGGAGGCGTTAATCACAGCGGTCACACCGCCCGACTGCGCATAAAAGGCGTTTTTCCTGGTCATCATTCTTTTATCTTGCCCGGGGTCGGGCCGGTTTAAACAGCGGCCAAGCATACCTGATTCCGGTGCTCGCTTCATACGGTTTGACCTAATCTTCTGCTGGCGGTAGGGTTCCGGCCTTCACGAAATGTATGAATCGGATGAGGAGCCATTGTGAGGATTGTATTGCTGGGTGCGCCCGGATCAGGAAAAGGTACCCAGGCGCAAAAACTGGTTGAAACATATGGTATTCCGCAGGTTTCTACCGGGGATTTGCTACGCGCGGAATTGCAATCGGAAAGCAAACTCGGGTTGCGGGCCAAGGCGGATATGGATGCCGGCCGGCTGGTTCCTGATGAACTGGTGCTTGAACTGATCCAGCGGCGCCTGGAGAAAGACGATGCGCGCGACGGATTCATCCTCGATGGGTTTCCTCGCAATAGCTCGCAGGCGCGGGACCTGGAAAACCTGTTGCGGGAGATCGAAAAGCCACTGGATGCGGTTCTTCTTCTTGATCTCGACCTGGATGTCCTGAGCAAGCGCCTGACCGGCCGGCGTACCTGCTCGGTAACCGGCAAGCTTCTCAATATTCATTTCTCCCCGCAGGAGGAGCTGGATGCATGTATTGCCGCTGGCGGAGAATTGATTCAGCGTGCCGACGACAACGAAGAGACCATTGCCAATCGTCTCAAGGTCTACCAGGAGCAGACCAGGCCATTGATAGAATTTTATGGATCGGTTGATCTGCTCAGGGTGGTCGATGCGATGGGTGCGGTAGAGGAAGTCTCGGGACGGATGCAAAAGGCCCTCGATTGTTTGTAGGACTGGGTCGTAGGAGTGCCTTTTTGGTCAGGACGACCTTATGCCGCGGAGCACAGGCGACCGAAGGAAGTCCCCTTGCGGGAGATGTGCGAGAGCGGCCAGGCCCGCTAGGAATGCCGATCGCGGCTGAAGCCGCCACGACGAGCCCCCTGCCTAGTCGCCGGCCGCGATCGCCAGTAAATCATCGCCGAGGACATCGCCTCGCCAGCCGCGTGTCGCCCGGGTATCTGTTTCACCGCGGACCAGGGCCTGCAGATCGCGTCTGCTGGCGAGCAACTCCGGTTGTACCTTCAATTCCCCGGCTCGTTGCTGCCGCAATATCTTGAGCTTTTTTAGCAGCGCTTTTTCCGGCCCACCGGGTCTTGAATGGTTATCCATCGGGATCGGTTCGCCAGTTTTCTGCGATAGCGCTCGCAACAACCCTGTCCCATAGCGCCTGATTTTTCCTGCCGGCAAATCCTTGATCCCGGTCAGCTCCTCGGGGCGTTCCGGGTTACGGCAAGCCAGACCGATCAGGGCCGGGTCTCTTACGATCCATTGTCTTGGCCGGTTTTCCTTTTTCGCTGTTTCCTCGCGCCAGCCTGCCAGATTCCTGAGACTTGCGCGCTGCTCCACACTTAGTTTCCCGGCCCCTTTGACCCGCTGCCATGCGGTGTCGTCGGCTTGCTCATATAACTCACGATTATACAGCTCCAGGCTGTCTTCGGTGAACCATTGCTCCCGATTGCGGCCCGCGATTTCCGCCTGTAAATGTTCCATGATCGGGATCAGGTAAAGGACGTCGTCGGCCGCATAATCGAGCTGCGCCTGGGTCAGCGGTCTCGCACACCACTGGGTACGCGTTTGCGACTTGTCGATTTTGACGTTCGTCAGCTGCTCCACCAGCGCCGAATACCCGAGTTGCAGGTCACTGCCCAGGCAACCGGCGGCTATCTGGGTGTCGAATATCGGTTGCATGGGGTGATCGCCGAATTGCAAAAGCAGTTCGAGATCCTGGCGGGCCGAATGCATGATTTTTAGCTGTTGCCGGTTGGCCAGTAATTCGAACAGGGGGGAGAGATCTGCAATGGCCAGGTTGTCGATCAGGAATATCTCGTGCCGGGTTGCAATCTGGATCAGACATAACTGGGAATAATAGGTATCCTCGCGGCGGAATTCGGTGTCCATCCCGATTGCCGCCGACCCTTCGATCTGTGAAACCGCATCGGCGAGCCCAGACTCGCTGGCAATCATTCGTACTGGTAACGCTGGGATTTTGCTCACCACGGCATCCTTTTTTTCGTTCGTGCAGTTTTAGATGGGCCCGAAATTCGGGCAGAGGGTATCATGCCCGCTGACAGGGACGACAGGACGCAGACATGAGCCTTCTGTTGAAGGTATTTGTTGAGATCGCTTTTTTTCGCCGCGGACCGGAAGATCTGCCGGCGTCCCCGTTTTTGCTTTTCTTGAGCCTGTTGGTCTATGCAGCCGGTAGCATGGTGACATCCGCGGTCTACACCGAAGAAGCAAGACTGATTCTCCTCGAGGTGATGGCGGATATCATTCTGATGCTGCTCTGGTATGGCGTGGTACTCGCCATTTACAAACGTAGCGCCCGCCTGCAACAAACCCTGACGGCGTTGTTTGGGACCGGTGGATTGTTGTATATCATCGCTTTCCCTGTGATGAGCTGGCTTCAGCAAGAAATCGGTACACCGTCAGGCGCACAATCCTCTGTCTTGCTAATGATGGCCATATTGATCTGGTCTATCGCGCTAGCTGCTCATATCGTTCAGCGGGCGCTGGAAGTCCAGATTGCTGTAGGTCTGGCAATTAGTATCGGTTACTTTGTTGTCAGCGTAGCGGTGTTTTCCTTCCTGTTCGGTACGAGCACCTGAGAATTAACCACGATGCACATACATATACTTGGAATTTGCGGGACCTTTATGGGTGGCGTGGCCGCCCTGGCCAGAGAAGCCGGCCACGAGGTTACCGGTAGCGACCGGCAGGTCTATCCCCCGATGAGCACCCAACTGGATTCTCTCGGGGTCACGATCATGGATGAAGATGATCCGGCGCAACTGGAAACCCGTCCCGATGAAGTCATCGTTGGTAACGTGATGTCACGCGGCCGGGGTGTCGTAGAGGCCTTGCTCAATAGTGGCTTACCCTATACATCGGGGCCGGAGTGGCTCGCCAGAAACATACTCAGAAACCGCTGGGTGCTCGCCGTCGCCGGGACCCACGGCAAGACCAGTTGCAGCAGCATGCTCGCCTGGATTCTGGAAGATGCCGGGCTGCACCCGGGATTTCTGATCGGTGGGGTGGCCGGAAATTTTTCCGGCACGGCCAGGTTGGGCAGTGATCCCTTCTTCGTGGTTGAGGCGGACGAATACGATACGGCGTTTTTCGATAAACGTGCGAAATTTGTTCATTACCATCCGCGCACCCTGGTATTGAATAATCTTGAATATGACCATGCCGATATTTACCCGGATCTGGCTGCCATCGCGACCCAGTTTCACCACTTGATTCGTAGCGTGCCCGGCGATGGTCTGATCGTTTGCAATGGCGATGATGGCAATCTGGCCGAGGTGATCGAGCAAGGTTGCTGGACGCGCAGCGAAATGTTTCTTGGTGACGGCGAATGGCAGGCAGAGCACGACTTATCCAGCCAGCAACTACGGATTAGTTTTGCGGACACCGATCAGGCCGCATGTCGCTGGCAGATGAAGGGCAGGCATAATGTTGCCAACGCGCTGGCTGCGGTAGCTGCGGCGAGACATGTCGGCGTACCGCTCTCGTCGTCTCTGGATGCGTTGAGCCGCTTCGCAGGCGTCAAAAGACGGGGGGAATTGCGGGGCGAGGTACGGGGCGTTTCCGTGTATGACGATTTCGCCCATCACCCGACGGCGATCAAGGCGACGCTTGATGGTTTTCGTGAGGCGCACCCGGAGTCGCGTATCCACGCGGTACTGGAACCGCGCTCCAATACGATGCGTCTTGGTGTGCATCGCGATCGCCTGGCGGAGTCTCTGCAGCCAGCCGATCACGCGTGGTTGTTTCGACCGGCGGATCTTGCCTGGGATCTCGATGAAAGCATTGCCTTGCCAGGACAAAAATTCAGCGTTTACGACAATACTGACGACCTGGCCAGGGACATCGCGGGCGATGCCCGTGAAGGTGATATCGTGCTGGTTATGAGTAACGGCTCGTTCAACCAGATTCATCAGAAGTTGCTGGATTGCTTGGCGACCGGGACCGGGGACTGATCGGTGGGCGTGCAAGAATCAAACAAGACCATCAGTTTGGCGTGGAGCGGTGCATCCGGAGCGCAATACGGTATCCGCTTGCTGGAGTGCCTGCTAGGCGCCGGGCACCGGGTTTTCCTGATGTTGTCGAAACCCGCCCAGATCGTTATTGCGGAAGAAACGGATTTGAATCTGCCGGGTCGCAGTGGAGAAATAGCTCGCGTCCTGCATGAAAAATTCTCGGTTTCGGCGGATCAGTTGCAAGTCTTCGGCCGCGAAGAGTGGACGGCGCCGGTTGCCAGTGGATCGGCGAAGATCGATGCGATGGTGATTTGCCCCTGCAGCATGGCGACGGTGTCGGCGGTCGCCGTTGGCGCCAGCAAGACTCTGATAGAGAGAGCCGCCGATGTCATGCTCAAGGAAGGACGCAAGCTGATCCTGGTGCCGCGTGAGACACCGTTTTCGATTATTCACCTGGAAAACATGCTGCGACTCGCCAGGGCGGGAGCGATCGTTCTTCCCGCCAGTCCGGGTTTTTATGAGCGGCCGCAAAGCGTAGACGAACTGGTCGACTTCGTGGTTGCGCGCATCCTGGATCAACTGGCTATCCCGCAAGAGCTGTTAGCACCCTGGGGCGGTTAGTCCGCACGCTTCAGACATGCTTCGGGAATCCGGAACGATCGGCGCTTGTTGACCAATATCAATGTCTGGCAAATCGCCGGCGGGATACTATGCTTAGGTAGCAGCGTCATTTATGCGCTGTGATGCCGGCATAATGAATGTTCAAACCATAGCGCTGTTTCCCCTTCACACCGTCCTGTTTCCCGGTGGACCATTACCCCTGAGAATTTTTGAAACCCGCTACATGGACATGATTCGACGCAGCCTCAAAGGTGAGCAGGATTTCGGCATCATCCAGATTCAGACCGGCTCCGAAGGAGAAACTTCATCGATCTACTCGACCGGGACAATTGCGCGCATCGTGGACTGGAGCCAGGGTGATGACGGTATCCTCGGAATCGTTGTTCACGGTGGGCCGCGGTTCAGGGTCTTGCAGGCAGAAACATTGCCCGATGGTTTGAATGTAGGACGCGTGGATATCCTCAGCGAGGATCCTGGAACCCTGGTACCGACCGAATATGCGCCAATGACGGAAGTTCTGGAAAAAATCCTGAATAACCTGGAAGAGCAATACACGAGCGTTCGCAGGGACCTGCAGGATGCCGGCTGGGTGGCGAACCGGTTGGCGGAGTTGTTGCCGCTGGATATGGTTGATAAACAGGCCTGCCTGGAAATCGTAGAGCCGTTGGCCAGGCTACGGCAGTTGCAGGGCATGCTTCGACCGAGCCATTCCGCAGAAGAATAGTTCCCTACCCGAACCTGACTAAAGGCTGCTAAATACCGTCGCCGCTGCTGCCAGCGTGAGTTCAATATCCCGATCGCTGTGTGCAGATGAAATAAACCCCGCCTCAAAGGGCGATGGGGCGAGATAAACGCCGGCATCGAGCATCCCATGAAAAAACTTTTTGAAACGATCCTGATCGCAGGCCATGACTTGCTCGAAGAAGTTGACCGGCGACTGGTCGGTAAAAAACAATCCGAACATGCCGCCTACCGTGTGGGTAACAAAAGGTACTTGAGCCTGGTCCGCTATTTCCTGAAGACCCTGGGTCAGCTTATTGCAGCTGGTCTCGAGGCGGTCATGGAACCCCGGCTCGCTAATCAATTCCAGGGTCTGCAGACCCGCGCTCATCGCTATCGGGTTGCCTGACAAGGTGCCCGCCTGGTATACCGGACCGACAGGTGCAATCTGTTCCATGATATCGCGGCGTCCGCCAAAGGCGCCGACCGGCATGCCGCCGCCGATGACTTTGCCCAGCGTGGTCAGATCGGGCGTTACTTCATAGCGTTGTTGCGCCCCGCCCAGTGCGACCCGGAAACCGGTCATGACCTCATCAAATATCAATACGCTGCCATGCTCGCTGCATAGTTTCCTCAATCCCTCAAGGAAACCGGAAACCGGAGGGATGCAATTCATGTTGCCTGCCACCGGCTCTACGATGACGCAGGCGATTTCATTGCCGTGTTGCGCGAAACAGTCCTGCAACTCTTGCAAATCGTTGTAGCGCAGGCACAGCGTGCTCGCGGCAACTGCTTTGGGGATGCCCGGCGAAGTCGGCACACCCAGAGTCAATGCGCCCGATCCCGCCTTGACCAGCAGCGAATCGGAATGACCGTGATAACAACCTTCAAACTTGACCAGCAGTTCACGTCCGGTAAATCCACGAGCGAGTCGTATCGCGCTCATCGTCGCTTCGGTCCCCGAGCTCACCATGCGAACCATTTCCACCGATGGCACGAGACGGCAGACTCGCTCCGCCAGTTCAGTTTCAATTTCAGTCGGTGCGCCAAAGCTCAGGCCCTGGCTGGCCCGTTCGGTGACGGCCTGAATGACCTTTGGGTGAGCATGACCCAGAATCATGGGGCCCCACGAGCCAACGTAATCGATATAGTCACGGCCATCGGTGTCGGTAACGCGTGAGCCCAGCGCTTTGCCAATAAAAACAGGATCACCACCCACACCGGCGAATGCGCGGACCGGGCTGTTAACGCCGCCCGGTATGTATTGTTTTGCTTGCGTAAAAAGATTCAACGCTTTCTCCGTTGTAAAAATGGCTTACCCGGCAACTGCCGAATTCCGCTCAAAAAGGCTGCTCAGATTACTGGCGGCCTGGAATGAATCCTCGGCATCGAACACGGCACTGATTACCGCCAGCATATCCGCACCGGCCCCGATCAGCTCTGCTCCATTGCTCGCATCGACACCACCGATAGCCACCAACGGCAAATCTAAAACGCGGGCCTGTTGCAGTAAACCTATATTTACTACTGGCGCCGATGGTTTTGTCCGTGAGTGATAGAAGCTGCCGAATGCCAGGTAATTCGCGCCGCCAGACGGGTCATTAGCTGAGATCACGAGGACGACCGGCGGTGTTTGCGGTTGGTTTGCGGGGCCGGATTTCATAGCGGCAAGTGTAGCCGAGTCTTTTGTCCAGCCAAAGCAGTCTGACAGGCTGCAAATTACATGCGACAATGCAGTTGAGTCGATCAGGAAAGCGGTGTTTGATGAAAGCCTATATGTGCGTCATTTGCGGCTTTGTTTACGAAGAAGAGCAGGGCGACCCCGGTTCCGGAATCGATCCGCGGACCCGCTGGGAAGATGTGCCCTTATCCTGGCGGTGCCCGGATTGCGGCGCAGGCAAAGAAGACTTCGAAATGATCGAGATTTAGCAAGCTTTAGTCTGTAATACGCTAACTATCGCGGCTCTGGGCGGTCCGCGAACACCTGAGCTCGACCTGCACTCAACCCATGCTACCGCTATCGGTTTCAGGGGATTTGCGCGGTAGAAATATCCGTTGCGAGAAAGTGTCACGGTGAGAACAGTTTTTCGATCTTTTGAGACGCATAGCGGGATTAGGTAACGAAAAAGATCGGGGAAATGGACCGCTGTGGCGCTTTCGGAGTAGGAATACTTTTTACTGCGCAGACCCCCAAGGTTCGCCCTCAGTTGAGCGAGCCCTCACCCAGAATCCACGATTCCTGGCGCATTACAGGCTAAAGCTTGCGCCGGCTATAAACGGTTGATTTCGAATCCGTGCTGGCGAAGTAATTCGATCACGCCCCGCTCGCCGAGCAGGTGCATCGCCCCGACGATAACCATATAGTCCTGATCGCCGTTGCGAAGAATCTCCGTCAATTGCCGGTCCCAGGCCTTGTTACGCTGGTCTACCAATTCATCGAAAAGCTCCGGATATTCATCGAACGAGTCGAGCAAAAGTTTTTCGAGCGCTGGTATGTCTCCGGTCTTCCACGCCTCCAGAAGTTTGTCGATTTCATCGGCAAGCTGATCGAGTTCCGTCAGCGTTTTTTCGAGAAACATACCCTGGTCTGCATCACTCAGTGAAGCAAAAATATTCAATTGTTGCTCCATGGTTTCCAGACCTTCGATCGTCTTTTCGTCGGCGACAGCTTTTTCGAGAAAATATTGCTCGACCCCGATCTCCGACGAGTAACCGGCCTGAATTAGCGATATCTGGAGCACCGTCAGCGCGGCAAACCACGGGCGCACCGATCCCAGACGTTCCAGGTCTATACCCAGGGCCAGTGCGCTCTCTTTGGAGCGATTGAAAGAGGCTTCTCCCATCAGGGATTTGAGACTGCTGCCATTCGGCGCCATCGCGAGCGAGCGAATCAATGCGGCACTCTCCAAAGGGTCCAGATCGTCGAGATCGAGCTCCATGATCAGCGCATCCGATTTCCCGTAGGCCTCGTCCAGGGCCGCAGGCAAAGGGTAGTCCTCCGCACGCATGACGTGAATCGATCCAGCCAGGTATAGCGTTACCTTGTCTGACTGCACGGCATAAACCAGGCCGCGATCGTCCGGGCCGGCCACAATAGTCGCTGGTAGACCGAGAATCAGGCACCAGGCGGTGACACGGAAAAACCGATCGCAAAAACGAGATGGCGAGATGTTCATATCAACTGACTCCTGCGGGCATAATTTTCCGTGCCAGGTAAATAATCTTCGCCGACGCTTCCAGCGCACAGGTCCATTTATAGGCGAGATCCAGGGTCTCGCCATGGGCGTAGATGCCGTGGCCCTTGACGATCGCAACTTTCGCATTTGCCAGCGCATCGGCAACCTCAGCGGGTGACCGTGCCAGGTAATCTTCGTATTCGATGGCCAGCAACGGCACCTGAGCAAAATAATATGCGCCTTCAAAATCGGTTGGCACCAACTCCTGTCCAGCCAGCGTCAACGCGATGCAATGCGGGCCATGGCTGTGCATTATTGCGCCGGTTGCCGGTGAGCTGCGGTAAACCGACAAGTGCAGGGGGGCGTCGAGCGAGGCGGCATCCGGTGGGTTTTCATGCAGCGTGCAACGAACCAGATCGTCGGCAACCAGTGTATCCGCACAGCAACCGCTGGGTGTAACCCAGACGATGTCGTTATCTTTTACTGAAGCGTTGCCAGAGTGAGAATCGTTCAGCCCGTATTGGCGCAACCAGCGGTAATACCGCACCAGTTCGTCTTTCACGTTCATGAACGCATTCTATTGGAAGTGATGCTGAATCAGGAAATCTGGCCGCGCCGACCGATTGTTAGCGGGTAGCTGCTTTGGCTGTTGGTACATCCAGCCACTCGACACTGGTGTTGATTGAGCCGTCTGCAGCCAGTTCCAGCCAGCGAAAACCGGGCGGCCGCTCGTCCAGCGCAAAGTCATTTTGGCGAGGTTTGAACTGGACACAGGTCGACGGGCTGCTGAGGTAGCGCACGCCGTTGCGGAGTTTGTCGTACTCCTGGTGTACATGGCCCCACACCACACCGCGTACATTTGTATGACGGTCAATGATTTCGAGAAACTGCTCCGCATTACGCAATCCCACGCTGTCCAGCCACCGGCTGCCCATGTCGACGGGGTGATGGTGTAAGCAAACGAGCGCATGTTGGTCGTCTGCCCCGCTCAATAACTCATCGAGACGTTTCAGTTCACTATCGCGTAACAGGCCACCGGCATCGACAGCTAACCAGGTATCGAGAAAAATCAGACGCCACGCTGCCATATCCGCGTAGCCACAGTATTGGAACGGGTGGTCCGCCAGGATCTCTTGCATCGGCTGCGGGTCGTCGTGGTTGCCGGGCAGTGTGAATACCCTGGAATTGTTCCTGCCGGCAAATGACCCCATCAATTCCCGAAAATTCTCATAGCCTTGTCGGGATTCGTCATGGACCAGGTCGCCGGTGGCGAGTATGGCGTCGGGCAACCAGCCAAGAGCCGCGGTGCTATCCAGGACATCCTGCAATGAGCGATAGGTGTCCACACCGCGCATGGCCCGGCCTATGCTGCAGCTCAGATGCGGGTCGGTAATCTGCAATAGGCGCAGAACGACACCGTTGCCCGGACTTTTGCTCGCGGATTTCATTTAGACGAATGATATCATTGGCATTTTCGCAGGAATGAGAACTGTGTCAAACCGTACGATTAATCTGGATCAGGCTCTTTACGATTATTTGCTCGATGTATCACTACGCGAGGCCCCTATTTTAAAGGCTTTGCGTGAGGAAACGGCTGCAGATCCGATGCACAACATGCAGATCGCGCCCGATCAAGGCCAGTTCATGGCCCTGCTGGCGAGATTGCTCGGTGCGCGGCGTTATCTGGAGGTAGGTGTCTTCACCGGTTATAGCAGCCTGGCGGTCGGTCTGGCATTGCCGGAGGATGGCGAAATCGTTGCCTGCGATATAAGCGAGGAGTGGACCAGTATCGCCAGACGATATTGGCGCGCAGCGGGTTTGCAAGATCGCATCCATCTGCACCTGGCGCCCGCGAAAAAAACCTTGCAGATGCTGCTCGACAAAGGTCGGGCAGGGCATTTCGATTTCGCGTTTATCGATGCTGACAAAGAGAGCTATGCCGATTATTTCGAATTGGTGTTGCAGCTTATCCGCCGCGGTGGGTTGATCGCTGTCGACAATGTGTTGTGGGGTGGCTCGGTAATCGATGCGGACAAGAATGATGCCGATACCGAGGCGATCCGCGAATTCAATCGCTTGTTACATAAAGACGCGCGCGTCGATATCAGCCTCGTTCCGATCGGTGACGGACTAACGCTGGCCCGAAAAAAATGAACTCGCCCGGTTAGGGATCGATCCATTCACCATACAAAGCGGGCCGTCGGTCTTCGAGGAACAGTTTTTTCGCATG
>JAPUHG010000307.1 GCA_027297845.1 Gammaproteobacteria bacterium
CTTTCTCGATAAAAACCGGCTCATCGAGCGCCAGGTAACCCGCTGCATAGGTTTTGCACTGACCCGCGTAGGCTGCCACATATTCCGGGTCTTCCTGCAACGCCTGGTCAAACCAATCCAGGGCTTCCTCGAGGCTCTGCCTGCTTTTTGGCCGGTAAAAAGCATCCATACCCCGCTGGTAAAGCGTGTAGGCATCAATATTCCTGTCGTAAACCAGGGCTTCTGAAAGCCCCAACGTTTCCATCGGCAGGGCAATGCGCAGGTTGGCCACCGCCAACCGGGTAATTTCATCCTGGACGTTAAACCACTCGTCCAGCCGGCGATCGAATCGTCTCGAAAGCAGGTGGAACCCGGTTTCCGAATTGATCAGCTGAACGACAACCCGCAATCGATCACCATCCACCCGAACGCTGCCCTCCAGGTAATGCGCGACTCTGAGCCGTGAGCGCACCTCAGCCGATGTAGAATTCGCCGGCAGCGACCAGGCATCGCCGCGTGACGAAACCCTGAGGCCCGGGATGCGGGCAAGCCGATCGAGCACATCCTCCGCCAGCCCTTCGCCAAAAATCCGCCCGTCATCACTACCATCGATATTCAGAAATGGCAGCACCGCTATCGAATTTTGCTCAACCGGTATTTCGGCGACCGGGGCCAGTTCAAATTCAGCTTGCGATCGTACGAACGGCAGAGGCCTTACGAATAACTGGTATGCAGAAAGTATTGCGCCGGCAACAGCAAAAGACGCCAGCATGATGATGTAGGTTCGATTGAATGATTTCCTGCCGGCATGTTGCCCGGCCCCCGTATCCCTGGTCCAGCGGCCTTCCGCATACTCGAGGGACCAGGCCAGCAGGAGCGCAATGGGAAGCCCGCCAACCACCACATAGATCATGAATGTCGCCGACCACGGCGGCAGCCACGGAATTTTGTCGACAACGACATCGGCAACCTGTAGCAGCAGCCAGCCGATAACAAGATAAGTCAGTCCGGCCCTGACGACACCCCGACGCAGCAAGGAATTGAACAAAGGCGAGTTGCGATCGGAACCGGGAATCTCCGGTAACTCCACAGCGGTGACATCATTCGCGTCCGAATTCACAACGCGAACGTTGGCAACCAGCCGGTATCCCCTGGTCGGCACCGTCTGGATATATTTTGGATCGTCCGGATGGTCATCCAGTGCGTGGCGCAGTTCACTGATGGCATGTCCCAGCGCTTCGTCGCTACCGTGGCCCTCGCCCCATACGCTGTCGAGCAATTCCTGACGCGTATGCAGTTCGCCGGACCGGCTGGCAAGATGCAGCAACACCTCAGATGCCTTGGATGGCAAATGCCTGGTCGGGCCCTGGCCGGTTACACAACCTTTTAGTGGTTCAACCAGCACATCGCCCAGATAAAATCCGTGCAACAGTGCGTTTCGCACATTATTGGTCCCATCTGCTCACATAGTAAAGCATAGCACCTGTACTGTTGTTTGCCAGTGGGACAATCAAGAGTCGCCGTTGAAAACGGCCAAACGGGTCGCATTCGCTGAAAAATTCGGTATGCTCGGAGCCAGAACACGCGAACAGAAAAGGGATAACGTGCGGTGCAACAAGAGCAGTCCCTAGTTCTTTTGATTACCGACAACCGCAGGATCAAGGACCTGGTTGTTGGTGCGCTCGAGACGCCAGCGGGTCAGGACTACCGTATAGAACTATTCGGGACGCTGGACGAGGCGCTTGGCAGCCTGGCGACACAGGAACCAATGGTCGTTCTTCTTGATCTCGAGCTTCCCGATAGCCAGGGGCTGTCGACTTACATGATGCTCCAGTCCTGGTCGGCAAAAATCCCGGTCATTACGCTGATTGGCAACCAACAGGAAGAACTTGGCGAAACCACCGTCGCCAAGGGTGCCATCGAATATATTAACTGGCAGACGGCGACCCAGGAGCTAGTTACCCGCAGTTTGCGTTATACGACGGAAAGAACTTTCACGCTTAAGCAACTACAGGCATCGGAAGCCAAGTACCGGGAGTTGTTCGAATCGGTCGTGGCAGGGGTGTTCCAGACCAGCCCCGAAGGGCGTTTTATTTCAGCCAACCCTGCGCTGGTCAGAATGCTGGGATACGATACTGAAGAGGAATTGCTTGGGCTGGATATTACCCGCGATGTGTATATGTACCCCGAGGACAGGTCGAACTGGCGTAAGGCGATAGACGAAGAAGGAAAAATTCGCAATGCGGAAATGATTTTAAAAAAGAAAGATGGCAGCAAGCTGGTGGTATTGGAAAATGCGCGCGCGGAAACCGATGATGAAGGCCGGTTGATTTATTTCGAAGGAACGTTGACCGATATAACAGAATCACACGAACAGTCCGCCCAGCTCTCTTATGAAGCAAGCCATGACTCGCTCACTGGCGTATACAACCGCCGCGAATTTGAACGCCGCCTGCAGGGCCTGCTGGATAATATTCATGTTCAGCCAGGCCCGCACGCTATCTGTTTTATGGATCTCGATCGTTTCAAGGAGATCAATGATATGTGCGGCCACGTTGCCGGTGACGAACTGATGCGCCAGGTGGCGGAACAATTACAGGAACGAATCAGACACGGCGATACGTTGAGCAGACTCGGTGGGGACGAGTTCGGGTTGATACTCCAGGACTGTGGCGAACAGGACGCGGTTCGGGTTGCGGAAGGGCTGAGAACAGTGGTCGATGAGCTGCGTTTTTCGTGGAGCGGCAAGGTCCACACGATTGGCGCCAGCATAGGAGTCGTTCCCGTTTCACCGGACAGAAGACGACTCAGTGAAGTCATGGCAGCCGCAGATGCGGCCTGTTATCGGGCCAAGGATTCCGGCAGAAATTGTGTTCACGTGTACGTGGAAGACGACTCCAGCGCTTTGCAACGGCTAGGCGAGCTCGGCTGGGTAGCCAGAGTCAAACAGGCGCTGCAGGAAAACCGTTTTCAGCTTGCCGCGCAACCAATAAAGCCGTTGGCGGACGGCGCCGATTTTTTCCACTATGAATTGCTGGTCAGGATGCTGGATGAAGACGGCCGTGAAATCCCGCCTGGCGCTTTTTTCCCGGCGGTCGAACGCTACAACCTGTCAATTCGCATGGATCGTTGGGTCATCATCAAGGCACTCGCATGGTTAGCGGAAAATAACCAAGTGATGAACGAAAGCACTAAATTCTTTATTAACCTGTCGGCTGATTCGATTTCCGATCCGGGGTTTGCCGACACTTTGTCCAGACAAATCAGTGAAAATGGATTATCCGGCAACAGGCTGACTTTCGAAATTACCGAACACGTTGCTGCGGAAAACCTCTCGGCAGCAAACAAGTTCATGGGGAAACTTAAAGACCAGGGGTGTGAGTTCGCACTCGATAATTTTGGCAGCGGGATTTCTTCTTTCGCTTACCTGAAAAATCTCGCTGTTGACTATGTAAAGATCGACGGTGTTTTTGTGCGCAGTATGGAAAACGATGCAATAGACTGGCAGATGGTCAAATCGATCAACGAAATCAGTCACGCCATGCAGAAAAAAACCATAGCCGAACATGTTGAATCGGAAAAAGTCATCCAGAAATTGAAAAAATTGAAACTGGACTTTGCGCAGGGATATGCGATAAGCCGACCGTTGCCGATCGACCAGATCGTCCCCGCAAAAAAAGAACCACGTACGCCCCTGGCGCACCCCGGTGCGCCCGTTAACCCGGATCATTCATGAATCGACGCGATGATTGCGCATTAAAGAGTGCTATTCGGTTCGCAGAGCTTCAACCGGGACCATCGCCGCTGCGTGTCTCGCCGGCGCTACACCAGCCACCAGGCCGATCAATATAGCGGCGAACTCGGCGAGGAAAACGAAATGCAGCGGCGTGTGTACCGGCATCGAAGGTACCAACTGGTGGATCGTCCATGCACCGCCCCAGCCGAGCACCAGGCCCGCCAGCCCTCCTGCTGCCGACAGCAATATCGCTTCACCGAGAAATAGTGTGAGTATCTGATTCTTGCCGGCTCCCAGCGCCCTGAGCAAGCCAACTTCGTTGGTTCTCTCGCCAACCGATATTGTCATGATGCTGAATATTCCGACCCCGCCAACCAGAAGCGAAATGCCACCCAATGCTCCAACCGCAAAGGTCAGCACACCCAAAACCGAGCCAAGCACATCCATCATTTGCTGCTGCGTGGTAATGGTTACGTCTTCGCCGCCATGCCGTGAAATCAACACCCGTTTGATGCTCGCGACCAGTTCATCTACCGGTGCATTTTCGGCATACAAAATATCGATCTCCATCAGGCCTTCGCGGCCAAACAGATCGAGACCACGGGCCGCCGGCAAGTAAAGAGTGTCATCCAGGTCGAATCCCAGCATCGTGCCCTTTTGCTCCATGACCCCGACAACCCGATAACGATCGCCACCGACTCGAATTCGTGCGCCCAGCGGACTCTGCCTGGGAAACAACTCACTGGCCAGCTTACTTCCGAGCACCGCTACCGCGCGTGGATTGCGAGGATCGTCCGCCGGTAAAAAACTGCCGCTGGCGACATTGAAGCGGAACGCCTGGGGAAAGTCCGCAGAGACGCCATAAACGGTGGTCCGGCGCTGCAACCGGCCGGACTCTATTTCGGCATTTCCTTGAACCATGGTAACCACACTCTCGACGTATGGCAGGCGGCGCAGCGCTTCGGCGTCATCGATAGACAACGGGCGAATGCTGCCAAAAACACCAATCGACGCACCCATGGTCGTCGCCTTGCCGGGATTGATACCGATTATATTGGTGCCAAACTGGGTGAATTCAGATATCACGAAGCGATGAATGCCCTCGCCAAAGGAAGTCAGCAACACAACTGCAAAAATCCCGATCGCGATTCCAAGCGTAGTCAGCGCCGAGCGCAGACGGTGCGCCATTACTGCACTACTGGCGAGTCGTGCCGTATCCGCGATTCTCATCTCACCCGCCCGAAAGCGCCTGTACCGGATCCATTTTTGCCGCCCGGCGCGCGGGTAGCATGCCAAAAAACAGACCACTAAAAATAGCCGTCACCATTGCCGCGATGACCGCCCACAACGGGGGTATAAAGCTCAGGGTCGGATATATGACGCCCAACAGCCAGGCCGCGCCATAGCCAAGCGCAAGACCGAGTATGCCGCCGGTCAGCGACAACAATAAGGCTTCGGCAAGAAACAGGCGCCGCACCTGGGCCGACTGCGCACCGATGGCCTTTAACAGACCGATCTCCTCTGTTCGCTGGCTAACCGCGACCAGCATGACGTTCATCACCAGGATACCGGCAACCAGCAGGCTGACGGCCGCGATGCCACCAAGCGTCATGGTCAGTGCAACAAAAATGGAATCGAAAGTCTTGAGTACTGCGTCCTGGGTAATAACGGTGATGTCCTCTTCACCCTGATGCCGATCCGCCACCGTTTTAAGAATGAATTTTTTTGCTTTTTGCATCTCATCTCGCGACCGGGCCTGGACCAAAATGCGAAACAATGACGCACTGTTGAACAACATTTGTGCAGATGCAACCGGCACGATAACCAGCTCCTCCACATCGATCCCTATGGCGCGGCCTTCGGAGGACAAGACACCGATCACCCTGAATCGCCGATCGCCAAGGCGTAGCCATTTGCCCAGCGCATTGGAATTGCCGAACAATTCACGTTTGATCTTAGCGCCAATTACGGCAACGGACTGGGCACGATCCATGTCGCCCGCCGGCAGAAACCGGCCTTGCGCCATCTCCCAATTCCTGACTTCGAGCAACTCCGTTGTCGATCCCAGTACCGGCACTTCTCTGTCAAGCCCCAGGTAGCTGACGGATGCAGAACCGACAACCAGCGGTGCGATTTTCTCTATCGCGTGGCTGCGACTCAGTGCGCGAGCATCGTTCAACGTCAGATCCCTCGGTGTCTCACCAACAAGCAGTGCCGCGCCTGCCCCGGTGGTCTCGGAGCGGCCGGGTAGCACAATCAACAAATGAGTGCCCAAAGAAGAAAATTCTGCGGTGACATATCGTCTCGCACCCTCACCCAATCCGGTCAGCACAATAACCGCGGCAACCCCGATCGCCATGGCAAGCAAAAGCATTCCGGCACGAACGCCTCTGCGCAGCAAGGCGCCTGACGCCAGATGCAATAAGTCAGCTGTTCTCATTGCCTGGTTCCATTGGATCGACAACGATAGCCCCATCAACCATCTTGATTTTTCGACGAGCACGGTCACCAACTGTCGGATCGTGGGTAACGACCAGCACGGTGAGCCCACTGTCGTTCAATTCCTCCAACAGTTCGATTACCTCGTTTCCCGAGGTACTATCCAGGTTTCCGGTAGGTTCATCGGCAAGCAACACATTGGGCCTGGTGATCGTCGCCCTGGCTATCGCAACCCGCTGCCGCTGGCCACCGGAAAGCTGGTCGGGTCGATGATGTGCCCGGTCTTCCAGCCCGACTTTATGAAGTATCTCCTGGACCTTTTGCTTTCTTTCCGCCGGCGCCTCTTCCGCAAGTATCAATGGTAGTTCGATGTTTTCTGCGGCGCTGAGACGGCCGATCAGATGAAAAAACTGGAAAACAAAACCTATTTTTCCGCCACGTATCCGAGCCAGCTGTTCGTCATTCATCTCCGTTGTTTCCTGGCCATCGAGCTGGTATTTCCCCGAGCTCGGCTGATCGAGCAACCCCAGGATATTGAGCAATGTAGACTTACCTGAACCGGATGGCCCCATGATCGCCAGATACTCACCTTTGGCAATCGAAAGATTGACATCTGCCAACGCCCTGACCTGCTGGTCACCAACCTCAAATATCCGGTTGATTCGCTCCAGGTAAATCATGTTGATCGGTTATTCCGCGACAGCGATCGCACCGGCTACCACGCCAGCACGATCCACGGAAACGACGACGCGCTCTCCGGCTTTCAGGCCATCGAGAATTTCGATGTACTCCCAGTTCCCGATTCCTGTTGAGATCGATCTCTCCTGCAAAATACCGTCGTCGCCTAACACCAGTACGTGGCCATCAGTGATTGCCTGAGTCGGAATCCGCAGGGTGGCTTCATGTTCGGCAAGAATGATTTCGACATCGGCGCTGTAGCCGGGCAGCAGAGTCTGGCCGGCGGGAATCATGTCGATCTCCGCCTCCACTTCCACGGTTCTGGCCTGTTTTTCCAAATCGAGCACATAGGGCGCCACCCGCCGAACATGGCCGGTGAAAATTTGGTCGGGAAATGCATCCATCGTGATCCTCGCCGGCATGCCTACGCGTATGGCCGGGGCATCCACTTCGTCTATCGGTGCCGATATGTACAGGCAGGAGGTGTCGACCAGGTCGATAGCCGGTGGTGTCGGGATGCCAACCGGCGATGGGGTAACAAATTCGCCGATTTCACCGTTCACCTCGGCAACGATCCCTGCAAATGGCGCCCGTAACTGGGTTCTCGCCAAGAACGCTAGCGCCATTTCCCGGGTCGCTTCGCGCACGCTGATCTGTGCCCGAGCTGCGCGACATCCGGCCTCCGTCGCATCAGCCTGGCCCACTGCCTCTTCGGTCCTTTCCTGCGATGCCAAGCCCTGACTTAACAAACTGCTCAGGCGCCTGGCCTCCTTGTCTGCAGTAGCGGCGATCGAGCACGCCTCTTCAGCCTGGACCCGACTGACTTTGATATTTCTTTCCGCCAGCAACAACTCTGCCTTGCGATCATCATTCCACAATTCCAGCAAAAGTTGATCCTGCTCGACCGCGTCACCTTCGGTGACATACAGCTTGGCTATCTGCCCGCCGGTTTGTGGCGCCAGCATCGCCCGGCGGCAGGCGACAACCGTACCGGCCCGGGTATTGGCCACCGACGACCTGACGTCGCTGAGCTCGACCTCGGCAACCGTTACCAGCAACGGGCCAGATCGCGACATCAACGTAAAAAGGACCCCCAGCGCGACCAGCGGAGAAATCCATAACAGTCGTTTAATGACTTTTCTCATGCATTTCACCGATTCATTTCAATAGC
>JAPUHG010000308.1 GCA_027297845.1 Gammaproteobacteria bacterium
ATATCGACGCCTTTCATGATCTTCTGATTATTCTGGGGTGGGCCGAGCGGGATTCGCAGCTAATGCAGCTGGCCGATCGGCTGGACGCCGAGACAGCCCCGGTGGAAGTCTTGGAAGCACTGGCCAAGTCGTCACGAAACACTGGCGATTTCGAACAGTCGATCCGCTGGTATGAACTCACAATTTCCCGTGCACCTGGCGGCCTGGAAAGCCACCTCGGCCTGGCAATGACCTATGCGGACCTGGGCCAGCGGAATCAAGCATTGCGGGTACTCGGTTCTGTTTCCATCGACGAACGGAACCGGTCGCGGGTGCTGTTGGCCAAGGCCTATATTTTTCGCAGCAGCGCTGACTTCCCCCAGGCGATTGCTGCCTATAACGAAATCCTGGCCAATGACCTTGATCATCGTATTGCGTTACGCGGCAAGATCCTGGCTATGCAGCGTCTCCTTTTGCCTGCACAGGCCCTGGATATCGCAAACGCTCACCCAAGTGTCCTCACCAAGGACGAACTCGGGCAACTCTACACGGACTGGGGAGCAGTGCAGATACGCTGGGCGAATCAGACGGCAACCGGCAAATCGCTTGCCGAATACCCGCTGGAGAAAGTGTTGGCTCAGGTTTCGGCAACCGGGCGCAGGTTCGCCGACAGCGTTAGCGTGCAGCAACGTACCCGTTTCGATCGCATTGTGGCGCTAAGATCCCGGCAGCGAATGACCGAAGTGGTGTCGGAGTATGAACAACTTGTTGCCGGGGTAGACGGAATTCCAGCCTACGTTCTGGGCGCCGCGGCTGGCGCGTATTTGTATCTCAGGCAACCGGAAAAAGCGCAGGAATTACTGCTGCGGGCTCTGCAGCAGGAACCGGACAGCTTCGAACTGAACCAGGATTTGTTCTATGTCTATGTCGACCTGGAACAACACCGGCAGGCAAAGGAACTCGCTGAAAAATTGCGGCAAAGCCAGCCTGTGTGGAATCAGGTACCCGGTTCGCGTGTTTTCAAGAGTAATCCGCGACGCATGCAGGCTGAAATCACGGCCGGTCTGTCTCTCGCTTTCGCCGATCAACTGGCTCTATCCCAGGCTCGTTTTGAAGACCTGTTATCAAAGGCGCCGCATAACACGGACTTGCGACACGAACTGGCTACCGTTTATCGCCGGCGCGGCTGGACCGATCGTGCCGCGTTCGAGTATCAGCAGGTTTTGTCCGTGGAGCCAGAGTTGACTGCGGCAGATGTCGGCTATGCACATGCCTTGCTGGATCGGCGTCACTATGAGCTCGCAGATCGAAAAATCAGCAGGCTCGTTGATGAGCTGCCCGCCAGGCAGGACGTGATGCGACTCCGGCAGAGGTGGGATCGTCACGACGAGTTTAAATACCACATCGATGCCAGTCATGGTGACAGTTCCGGGGTTCAGTTTGGTAGCGAGCAATACCGCATAGACGGCTATTTCTTTGTCAAACCGCTTGCCTACCGCTGGCGGCCCTTTATCCATACTACCGACGCTTTCGCCGAGTTCCCCGAGGGTGATTCGACGCGCCGCCGAATCGGCGCGGGCATCGAATATCGCGGTACCGACTGGCTAGGTGGTCTGGAGCTAAACACCGACCGCAATAGCGGCGGCGAGCTCGGTGTTAGTGGCAGCCTGGAGTGGGCAGCCAGTGATTATTGGTCACTGGCCGCGTTGTGGGAGACCCAAAGCGATGCGGTGCCATTACGTGGCCACCGGGTCGGCGTGGACGCAGACCGTGTGGGTCTGCGTCTTGGATATCGTGACAGCGAGTCGCGCCAGGTTTCAATATCCGCCGAGCAACTAAAGCTCAGCGATGGCAACACGCGGTATCACTGGTTGGGGCAGCTGAGTCAGCGCGTGGTTAGCAGGCCTGTTTACAGGCTTGACCTGAATGCGGAGATTTACGCGGCAAAGGGCAGTGCGCAAAGTGTTGTCTATTACAATCCCCGTCGCGACAGCTCGGTCGTGGTTACGGCGACTAATGAATGGCGCACTTATCGACGTTATGGTTTCGCGTTCACCCAGCAGTTCATCATCGGCTTCGGTTACCACCAGCAAGACTCTTTCGGCACCGGCTCGATCGGCTCCCTCCAGTACCTGGCAAACTTTGATGTCAATGAAGGCCTGAGCCTGCAGTTCGGGGTGCAACGTACTCGCAATGTCTATGATGGCGAACGGGAGTACGCAACATTTTTCACGCTGGCTATCGGAGGATCGTTCTGATGCTTCGCGCCGCATCGAGCAGCATGATAATCATCCTGTCGCTGGCAGCCTGGTCCGCGCATGCCGAGCAAAGCTTTTTCGCCATTGCCTATCACGATGTTCGCAGCGACGTCATGGCTGACTACGATCCTGACCCACTTGCAGTCTCGACACAAAACCTGGCTGCGCACTTCGCATGGCTGCATCATCACGGCTACACGCCGGTCAGCGTCGATGACCTCATCGCTGCCGCTCACCACGAAAGAAGGTTGCCGGAAAAGGCGGTGCTGCTGACTTTCGACGATGGCTTGAAGAGCGTCTATACCGATGTATTTCCGTTGCTGAAAATTTTCAATTATCCAGCGGTGGTCAGCGTTGTCACCGACTGGATCGAAATGCCACCCGGGCAGACTGTCGATTATGGAGAGCGGAAACTTGGCAACGATGATTTTATCAACTGGGCCGAGGCTCGGGAGATGCGGGCGTCGGGGCTGGTCGAAATCGCTTCGCACAGCGCCAACCTGCACCTAGGCATTGTTGCCAACCCGCAGGCCAACTCGATGCCGGCAGCGGTTAACCGGGCTTATCGCAATGGCCGCTATGAATCATATCAAGACTTTCATGCCCGGATCGCCGCCGACCTTGGGCGTAGTGTCGATGCAATACGTACTGCTGTCGGCTCATCCCCGCGAATCATGAGCTGGCCGTACGGAAAATACACGTCGTCGAGCCTGGATCTGGCCGCCAGCCATGGCATGCCTGTCTCGCTTACTCTCGATACCGGGATGAATACGCTGTCCGATCTTGCCAGTATTCGGCGCATTTTAATCCGCGAAAATCCGGGTATCTATGAGTTCTCCGCTGAACTGCTGCTCCAGGATAAATCGGTCCTCAGGGCTGCGCAGGTCGATCTTGATTATGTCTATGACGATAACCCGGTGCAGCAGGAGTCTAATCTCGATGCATTGATCGAGCGGATCAAGGAACTGCAGATCAGCCACGTTTTTCTACAGGCTTTTGCGGATCCCGATGCCGATGGTGCTGCTGACGCCTTGTATTTTCCAAATCGGCACCTGCCGGTTCGGGCTGACTTGTTCAGTCGCGTTGCCTGGCAACTCAAGACTCGTTCAGATGTGCGAGTCTTCGCATGGAT
>JAPUHG010000309.1 GCA_027297845.1 Gammaproteobacteria bacterium
TAATGACACGGGAGGGACCTCGACCAGTGTGTTCATGGGGCATCCAATATTTTTGTTATACAGACAGCCTTGTAAATTATTTTTCACGGCGTATTTTGCTGTTAATATTTTTTCTGATTTGTGACTGGATGTCAAGTTTGAGGCTGCAGCACACCAGCGAGGGGCCCGAAAGGCTGGCTCGGCGGCATGCACAAGTTGCGACGCAATATCCTGAGTCAGATCGGCAGCACTCGCCTCGAAGGCATGCACAAGCTGGTTTAATCAGAAAAATCCTGTCCTGATTTTCTCTTTTTACTTTCTATCGCCTGGCTTCAGCTAGCACCCATTCGCGAAACGCCGCGGCTGCGGCAGACAGACTGTCGAGGTTCTGGTAGACGAGGTAGTAGGCTTCGCTGCTGTTGAGCCCAGGAATAGTATTGAGGGGTTCGAGCCCGAGCCTGCCGACCAGGTCGTCGGTGGTTGGCGCGCGTGCAAGCGCGATGCCGTAGCCGGAGGCGGCCATCGCCAGCGCCATCGGTGTGTCTTCGGTAAAGCAGAGCTGGCGGGGCGGGATCGAATCGACCCCGGCGCTGTGCAGAATCTGGTTCCAGTTGATACGATGCGTCGAAATCTGGATTAACCGGTGTCGCAGCAAGTCATCGACACTGTGGATCGACCGGGCGATCGCGGCGGTCGCGACCGGGTAAATAATTTCGTCAAACAGGCGGTCGCACTGCGCCCAGCTACGGTGCACGGGGCCGAACAGGATCTTCAGCTCGGCGCCGGCAAGCTGGTAATCCTGATCGCGGTAGGCACCGGTCAGGTGCAACTGCACCCGCGGATACCGGCGGCTGAAATCTGGCAGCCGCGGCGCCAGCCAGGCGGTCGCGAATATCTGCGTGACCTGCAGCATCAGCGTGTTTTCCCGGTCCTCGCCGAACAGTGAGGCCGCGCTTTCCTCGACCGTACGCAGCGCCTGGCGCACCGCCGGCAGAAAGGCATGGCCGGCGTCGGTGAGTTCGACGCTGCGCGCATGGCGCTCGAACAGCTTTTCGCCGAAATGGTTCTCGAGCGCCTTGACTTGCTGGCTGACCCCCGAGGTACTCATATCGAGTAACTCAGCGGCGCGGGCAAAGTTTTCCATCCGCGCGGCGGCTTCGAATACCCGCAGCCAGTTCAGTGAAGGGATGTTTCCGAGCATGGTTTTGGTGCTTTGAGGTTAAGTATTTCTAAATCAAAGCATAGTAGAACATGCCTTGTTAATTAACGCTATTGTTGTTTCAATTTGCCTCAATCTCATATGAGTCAACTTGTCATGACCTTGCATTCCCCTGTTCTCGGTGAGGACAGTCCGCCATCGCCAAAACGCAAGCAACGCCGGACCTGGCATTTCACGCCCGAGCTGCCGATAAAACAGGCGCCGTACTTCGAGCGGCCGTTCAAGGTTGCCGACAGCCTGAAGTATCTGTTCAATATCTGGCGGCCTTTCAACCAGCGCTTCCTGCTGCTGTTGCTGGCGATTGCGGCCTGGACCTGGTTCACGCCGTCGCTCGAACGCGCGCGCGAATTCCGGCTCGACTGGATGCTCGAAATAGGGCTGCGCAACCTCGTTATCGTGCTGGTAGTCGCCGGGGGATTGCACCTGTTGCTATACACCTTCAAGAAACAGGGTGACGATGATCATTATGATGCACGGCCGCTGATCAGGAACTCGAAGCGTTTTCATTTCGGTGATCAGATTCGGGACAATATGTTCTGGACCCTGGCAAGCTCGGTACCGATCGGCACGCTTTGGGAATGCCTGCTGCTGTGGGCCTACGCCAACGGTCACGCGACACTGATTACCTTCGGCGACAACCCGGCCTGGTTCATCGGCCTGATGCTGATCATCCCGATCTGGAGTGGGTTCCATTTTTACTGGTATCACCGCCTGCTGCATTTTGAACCGCTGTACCGCTGGTTTCATTCCTGGCATCACAAGAACGGCAACACCGGCCCGTGGTCAGGGCACGCGATGCACCCGGTCGAGCACCTGTTCCTGTACTCGGATCTGGCAATTTACCTCGTCGTCGCAAGCCACCCGATCCACGTGATCTTTAACGCGATGTTGCACACCGTGGGCGGACCGACTTCGCATTGCGGCTATCACCGCGTGCGTTTCGGGCGCTTGTTCAGCCTGCAGCTCGGAGATTTCATGCACCAGTTACATCACCGTTTTTGCGATTGCAACTTCGGTTCCTACGAAACGCCCTGGGACAAGGTCTTCAACAGTTTCCACGACGGCACCGAGGCCGGCGAAGCGTGGATGAAGGAACGCCGCAAGAAACTATTCAACCAGAAAAATGAGCTTGCGAAGCAATGACATGAATCGAGATCAAAAAGCCACCTGACATCTATCGAGAGACCACCGCCGCGGACTGGGAAGCCGTGGCGGATTACGAACGGGAATTCAACGCGGTTCTCGTCGATCGACTGCTAACGCAGTTTCAGATGCTCGACCGGGTACAACGCGGCAACCGGTGCTCGCGTCAAATGGAAACTGGTGGCTACGCACCGATTTTCGGGTGAGGTTC
>JAPUHG010000031.1 GCA_027297845.1 Gammaproteobacteria bacterium
ACCATCGACCCAATCCAGGTACACCAGACTGAGCGGATCGTCGCCCGACAGGAAAAACCCACCGTGTGGAATACGCTCGGGCAATAAACGGCTTTGCACGACTCGCGGCCCGCCGAAAGGCAGGGTCAGCAAGTGCGCCCAGTCATCGCTGATGGTAAGCAGCGACCTCCCGTTGGCGGTATAGGTCATCTCCCTGATGGCGCCCCCCAGCGTCACGGCCGGCCAGACGGAAGAACCATCGGCAAGGCTCCAGAATTGCAATGTACCGTCCCTGCTGCCGGTGGACAATACGTTTTGATCCGGGCTGAATGCCGCAACGCTAACTTGCCCCTGGGGCCGGATACTACCGGCCGAGTCGCCGGAAGCGGCGTGCCAGACCGACAACTCGCCAAGCTCCGGACTGATCGCCAGCAAACTGCTGTCCGGGCTGAAAACCAGGTGCAAAACCGGATCTTCGCTACCCATCTGGACGGATTCACCTTTCCTGTCGATAAACCACAAACGCGCACCCAGCTTGCCGGCGGCCACCAGGCGTGAACCATCCGGGCTGAACAACAGGTGCTCGACAACTCCTGCCTGACTGCCAAGCGAGAGGCTCACGCCGCTGGCCGGATCCACCAGCCGGATCACCCCGGCGCGATCGGCCGCCGCCACCAGGTTCGACGTAGGGTCAAATGCCAGCGCACTTATCGCTGTAGAAAATGCACCCCCTGCGGGCACCTTTTGCAAACGCACTCCATCGTCTGTTTGTTGCCAGAATCGAATGCTGCCATCCGGTAAACCGGCCGCCACCCGTTGCCCGTCCTGGCTAACCTTAACCGCGGTCAACTCATCGCCACTGCCATAACGCGATCCTTTGCCCGACCGCGAACCGGACTCAGGAATATCCCAAAGCCGCAGCGCATGACCCTCGCTACCGGTCATTAGTTTTCCGTCTCCGGTTACCGCAGCCAGGCTGCCGCCACCCCCTTCATGACCCAGTGGTGGTGACAACGCTTCTCCCCCCGGTAATCCGAGCAGTTGCCAGGCACCTTGATGCAAGACCAGCACCGAGTCCTCCGTCGGGTGGAAAATCAACGCAGCGGGCTCGCCGATAACCATTCTTAGCGGCTGTGCGATTTCGCCGTTCATTGCGCGGATATCGACAGAACCCTGCGCACCGATAGCTGCCAGCCAGCGCCCCCGCCGATCAACAACCAGGCGATCGATCGGAAAATCCAGCAGGTACTCGTCTACCAGCTCCTCGGCGGCAAGATCCCAGATTTCTACCGCACGATCGCCGGTGGACGAGGCCAGCCAGCGCCCTTGCCGGGGGTCTATTGCCAACGCCTGTTGCTGCTGAGCAAACGGAATTCTGGCCAGTTCCTGCCGGCTGCTCATCGCAAAAACCCGCAGCAACGGCAAGCCCTGTTCATCTCGATCTTCGACCATCATCAAGGAATGGCCTGAATCCAGAATTGGCGACGCCGCGAAATGGTCCAAGGCGCTGATCGCCATTTGTCGAGAACCGTCCTGTATATCCCAGGCGTACAGATTCTCCCCGGCCGCGTCCAGCGCCAGCAACAACCGGTCGCTATCGGCAAACGCAAACGGTGTCAGACCCGCAGCGCGCATTGGCCGAGACAGTTGCACGCCAGCGTAAAGATCCCAGATATTGACCAGACCACCCAGGGTCTCGCTGGCACTGTAAGCTGCGGCATAGCGCCCGCCGTTGCTCAGAACGATACGGGTCCTTTCGGTACTTCGAGGCTGTGGCAACTTGATACTGGCGGGCAGCATTTCCTGTTGCGCCAGTTGTTCAAAACCTGCGAAGCGCAGCCGCCAGCCGATCAACTGTCCCTGCACCCTCTCCTGGTGATCTTCGATATGCAATTGCCAGCCACCTCGCATCTCCTCACGATTGAAGCCGACCAGAGTCGGGTGACTATTGGCGTCAAAAACCAGACCATCACCTGTTCTTTTCGCCGTTGTTGCACTCATGCTCACCGCCGTGCCATGCGGCGAAATCACTCTAACCATCAGTGCAGACGGGTCCGGGTGGTCAGTCAGCAATTCCAGGCTAATTCCCCTGACCCGACCCTCGAGTGCAACCAGGATTTCACGATCCAGCCCGACATATTCCTCGGCCGTGAGAATCGTCGCCGCCGGGTTCATCGGCTCGCCATTGCGGCCATCCCACACCTGCAACGAACCGCCCGCATCAAGTGTCGTCACCCGCTCCCCGTCATCACTGATTACCGCCTGCTGCAGTAAACCAACCGGTCGAATGGTCGCGGCCAATACCGGGTAATCGCGACCGATCAGCTCGGCGATCTGCCATCTGCGGAAGGGCCGGTCATCGATCAGCCCGTTAAGCCGGAACAACAAGGCCGCGTCTCGCTGTTCCGCAGCCTCGGCCTGTTGTGCCTGGCGATCCCAGAATCCAGCGAGCAGCTGGTCCGCCAACGCGCTGTTATCAGGCAATGTACGCAAGCCCTGGTCTGCTTCCAGTGCCTGCGGCAAGGATACGGCGCGCAGACTCCGCCTCAACAGTACCCCCGACAGAAGACGATCCGCTGTTTCGCCATAACCCGGTATCGAACGCAAATCGTTGTATGCGGTCATCGCCAGATGGTAATCCTCGGTCGCGGCACTCAATGTTTCTATATACGGTCGTGGCAGAATCTGTGTGTACCAAATCGGTGCGCCCAGTAAAAACAAACCGGCCAGTGATGCTTTGCTTAGGCCCCGCCAGTCGAATGGCAACTGCTGGTTCACCCAGCGCGGCGTAAATACCTGTTGGTAAATCCGGTTTCTGACGAGTAACTGACGTTGCTCGCTGGCCCTTACCAAGCCGGCGAGATAAAGCGTCTGCTGCGCCCTTGATCGCGGGTCATGCGCGATCGTCTTGCCCTTACACAGTTTTCCATACAATGTCAGCGCCGTTGAATCCTTACGCTGTGCTGCCAGCCGCCGGCGAACCATTGCGAGATTGGGTTCCTCGCGTGCGCGGTTTCTTGCAAGGAACTGCTCGTTGACTATCTCATCGACGGTACCGGCTATGTCTTCTCCTGCATTTTTCCTGGATACCGCGCGACAAATTTTCTGCGTCAGGTAGGGATGGCCATCAGTCCAGTACCTGATTCGCTCCAGCGCCCGGGCCGCCTGTTGCCCATTGAGATTTAGTCCTGGCAGCAGACCACAAGCCTCGGTCATCGTGAAGTCATTGAGATCAATCTGCCGGCTGATCGGAAATGGCGTGTGCGCCTGATTCTGGCAAAGCTGCATCGGTGTCGCGACGCCGATGATCACGAAGCGCAGGCGCAGGAAATCAGGCTCGGCCCCGCGTGCGTTATGGCAGGCTCTAAGCCCGGAAAAAAACTCCTCCGCAAAAGGCAGACCCAGGGTGTCTTCTATTTCATCGAAAAAAACGGTAACCGGACGAGTGGTGTTCGCCAGCACGATCTCCCAGAAAAAATCGAAAAGACGATGTTGCATGGTCAGCGCACCACGCTCCTGCCACCACGATTGCAAATCAACGCGCAACCTGAGATCGCGGATGATCCGGTAGGCGATGCCATAGAACCAGCGAGATGGATCGGTGCCCGCCTGTTGCGAGATCACCTGGGTCAGATCGACGACGGAAACCAGCTCGTCCTTATCGCTGAGACGCCGTGCGGTCGCCGCCATCAGGCTGGACTTGCCAATCTGTCGCGGGCCAAGCACGTAGCAGTAGTCGTTTTCACGCAGACTGTCGAACAGTTTTTCGTCTGCCTTGCGCAAGACGTAGCATGGCCGGTCCGCCTGCACCGGACCGCCCACAACATAAAAACTGCCGGACGAAGACCTGCTATCGCCGGCGGACAATTTTCGGTGTGCACCACTCATGATCTTTAGCTATTTTGGCGAAACCCGGACGCTTCTGCCAGCATACGCTGGTCACTCGCTTGTAGCAGGAGTAATCTTGTCTCAATAAACAAGGGCTTAGGATATTGGACGATAGTCACAAAAACGTGGAAACCCAACTTAAATCTGATTTGTTTGGCCGGGTCACGCTGGTGGAGCAAAACGGAGAACAGTGGATAAGGCGCGACACCACGGCTGCCCGCGTGTGGACCCGCCCGGTGGCGCGCTGGCTGGCGCGGCGCGAGGCCCGTGCACTTTTGCAAGCAGATGGAATGGATGGGCTGCCCACTCTGCTGGCTTGGGACGGTGCGATCCTTGACCGCAGCTGGATTGAAGGCCAGCCGATGCAACAGGCAAAACCGCTCGACCCGGCGTACTACCGCCAGGCACTGACCCTGTTGCGCCGCCTACACCGCGCGGGGATCGCCCACAATGATCTTGCCAAGGAGGCAAACTGGCTAGTCACACCCGATGGTGCGCCCGCGTTAGTGGATTTCCAGCTTGCCTGGTACCCGGCCAAACGCGGCCCGTGGTTTCGGATGTTGGCGCGCGAAGACCTGCGCCACCTGCTCAAACACAAACGTAATTACCTTCCGGAAAAACTGACCCGGCGGCAAATGGACATTCTCAATACGCCGTCCTGGCCCGCCCGGACCTGGGCCGCTACCGGCAAAAAACTGTACCTGTTCGTCACGCGCAAGATTCTGCGCTGGCGGGATCGTGAAGGAGCCAACGACCGCCAGTTTCAGTAACGGCTGTGCAATAATATCCTCGCAAGAAAGGTCTCTTTCCAGTAGCCACAACAGGAACCTCATGGAAATCTCCAACCAGCATAATCTCAGAGAACAACGCGGACTGCCGCGACCATTCGGTATCAAGGTCACGCTAAACGGCGCAGATCCCTTTGCTAACCTGGTCGATGAAGGCTGGGAGACATTCCACTGGTATGCGACTAACGAACAACGCGATGAGGCTTTCGAAGATATGCGCAGCAGGCATCGTTACTCACGTCGCGGAGACCGCCCGTCGCTGATCTATAGCAAAGTGGATAAGTCGGCCTGAGAATGGGGTTGGTTTTCATTTGCAGGAGGGCCTTCAGGCCCGACAAATAAGGGCAGACCGAAAATGGCTGAAGAACAATCCAACAATCTCACCGAGCCGCGCTGTCCGTCCTGCGATGTGCGCGGCATGGACAAGATCGTCTCGCGACCCAGCTCGGAGACCGCAAAAAAAGGACAGCCCTGGTTTTTTGTTGCTCATTGCACGGATTGTGGACATGTATATGGCGTGTTTGCCAAACACACTTTCGGGCCGCCCGGTGGACCGCAACTGGTGGTCAGGGAACGTGGTAATTGAAAGTTCTTGACGACTACCCGGTCGTTATCGAACTGCCCGTGGTCTGGGGCGAGATGGACGCCTTCAACCACGTCAACAACATCATCTATTTTCGTTATTTCGAGTCGGCACGCATTGCCTATGTCGAGCAGACCGGTTTCATGGAGTATATGGACAAGACGGGTATTGGTCCGATCCTGGCGCACACCGAGTGCCGGTTCAAACTTCCGCTGAACTACCCAGACACGATTTCGGTCGGCGCCAGCGTTACCGAACTGAAAGAAGATCGCTGCAAAATGCTGTATGCCATTGCCAGCCATGCGACCGGAAAAATAGTCGCCGAGGGCAGCGGCACGATTGTGTGCTTCGATTACAAGAACAACTGCAAAGCTCCCTTGCCGGATGAAGTCCGTGACCGGATCGAACGAATTCAGAGCCGCTGAAGGCAGACGCCAGGTGCAGCCTGGCACGAGCAATGACTCAACCAGCGCCATTCACGCCTACAGCGAGCTGATTTCGCATTTGGCCGTTGCCGTTGCCCACCAGCCCCAGCCCGTAGCCTGGATGTGGAAAAACGTTGCGCACGGTCATAAAATGACCGCATTGCAACCCTCAGTCATAGCAAAAAAAGGTACTGACCCAACATGAGCAATCCAAATTACACCGCCCCGACCGGCGGCGCGAAAATCACCATCGAAAACGGTAAACTCAATGTACCGGACAACCCGATTATCCCCTTCATTGAAGGTGACGGCATCGGGCCCGATATCTGGCGCGCCGCCGTGCGGGTGCTCGATGCGGCGGTCGATAAAGGCTATGGCGGCAAGAAGAAGATTCACTGGCTCGAAATATTTGCCGGGCAAAAGGCCTACGACCAGTTCGAGAACTGGCTGCCCGATGAAACCGTGCAGGCCTGCCGCGACTACCTGATCTCGATCAAAGGCCCGCTGACCACACCCATTGGTGGCGGTATGAGATCGCTTAATGTGGCGCTGCGCCAAATGCTCGATTTGTATGTTTGCCTGCGCCCGATACGTTGGTTCGAAGGCGTCCCCTCCCCGGTCAAAAACCCCGGCGCCGTGGACATGGTCATTTTTCGCGAAAACACGGAAGACATTTACGCCGGTATCGAATTCGAAGAAGGCAGCGACGATGTGCAGCGTTTTCTGGAAATCTTCATGGAAGCTTTTCCGGAGCGTTTCAAAAAAATTCGATTCCCGCAGACCTCCGGCATCGGTATCAAGCCCGTCTCACGTCAGGGTACCGAACGACTGGTGCGTTCGGCGCTGCAATATGCCATCGCACAAAAACGCAAGAGCGTTACTTTCGTGCACAATGGCAACATCATGAAATACACCGAAGGTGCATTCCGTAACTGGGGTTACGCACTGGCGGAAAAAGAATTCTGTGAATTTGTCTATACCTGGGACCAGTGGGAACGGACCAAGGCAGAAAAAGGCGAAGACACCGCAAACGCCGAACAGAAAGCGGCGCTGGCAGCGGGGAAGATCCTGATCAAGGACGCA
>JAPUHG010000310.1 GCA_027297845.1 Gammaproteobacteria bacterium
GTCGGGCGTTTTCCTGAATCCGCCCCATGGTCTCATTGAGTCGGTAGGTATCCTTGCTCTTCAGAAAAATAGAAACGGCGCCGACCATCAAAATGCTGCCTATCAACAAAGAGATCATCAGTTCAACCAGGCTCATGCCTGATTGATTTCGAAAATTTCGAATAACCGTCTTCATATCTGCACCGTCAGCTGGTATTGGGAAGGCTGCGGACTACCGGCATCGTTCCATACAACGGTAATGACAAAAGTCGTTGGCAAGGTGGCAACATTGACCGCGACGCCCGCCTGCCCGTTGGGCAGCGCAATAGCGACTTCGGCCTGCCAGAAAAGAAGATCGTTGGCGGCCATTTGGGTTGGCGTGCAGTCCACGCCTCCGTTGATGCAGCCGAAATTTGCCGCGGCGCCCGCATAATCGATGCCGGCCGTGCGATTCGCACGGATTCGGTCGGCCATGTCAGCCGCCAGTATGACGGCCTGGCTATTGAGCAGGGCGGTACGCCCGCTTTGCAGGCTGTAAACATACATTCGGGCGACGCCAAGCAGTCCGACCGATAACACGACCAGGGCAACCAAAGATTCAACCAGGGAAAAGCCCCGAATCCGTTTTCTCGCGCTGTGCCTTAAATTATTGTTGCTAATAATCATTCGCAGGACACTCCATTAAGGGCAGGTACCGCCCAATTGAGCCAGGGCAAAATCAATATCGGCGACGTCACGGCCTAATTGTGGTCGGCCGGTTACCGGGACCATCACCATGCGAGCCGCCGAGCCGGAGGTGCCCTGGCTGACATTGCCGCGGGCGTCGCAGAACAACACCATCGTGACCGAGGGGCCGAGGGGTCCGTTGCGGCGAAACCCATTTGGGGTGAACGACGTGAAGGCAGCGTCGGAACGGACAGTAACTTGCGCGGGCGGCGCCGCGTGCGCTTCCAGAATAATCTCACCGGGGTCGATAATGATATTGCCATCAGGTTGCCCATTGGCATCGAGATCGGCATCGTCGACAAAAACGACCCAGCCGACCATATTCCCGCCGACGTTGCAGGCCGGCGCAGCCGCCAATGGATTGTTGCTCGCACACAAGGTAACCGGAACACGGCGTTTTACCGCTTCTGATCGTGCCCGATGCATGGATGTCACCAGGTCATTGGTAGACCCTGCCATCCGGCTGGTCTGGATGGTTCTGGTAAAGCTGGGTATACCGACGCTGAAGAGGATCGCTACCACGACAATCGTGACCAGCAATTCCAGCAGAGTGAATCCGTTGGCTAGGTGTCTGTTCATGGCTACGCAGTTTAGAGAGAAAACAAGCGCCATGGACCGGTATCCCGACGACCGGGTGGGCAATGCCGATAAACGGTCGCAAATCAGGGACAAACCAGTTGCTGATTGCTGGCGTTCCTCGCAGATACCCTGGGGCGCCCGGTATAACTGATGATCACGGCACGCGCAGCCAGCGCACCGCGTGAGTCACAAAATGTGACGGTGCCATTTACGCTGCGCACGCCAAGCGGCCGGAACCTGAAAACCCGGCGATTAGCCGTTATTTTCAGCCCCTCGCGTGCCGGTTTTACATAAAGCAACGGTTCTCCCGGATCGAGACGGGCGGGCCGGTCCTGGTCGAGGTTGGCAAAAACCAGCCAGCCCAGATTCCAGGAATCTGCCGTGCACTGCCGGCCGCCGCCACTCGGGCACAACACGATTTCCCGATTCCTTTTGGCGGCTTCGCCACGGGCAAACTGGATGGTTCCGACCAGCTCATTGACCGCGGATGTACGTCTGCTGTTCATGATCATTTCTCTAAATGAAGGGATAGCGCCGGTCAGCAATATGGCGGTAATTCCAATGACCAGCATCAGCTCGAGCAGAGTCATGCCTGAGGAATTCGAATGGTTTTGCATGCCAGTAATTTTGTCGCGCAGCGCTCGCCGCCGACAGCCGACTATCTGGCGTCGACAGCCTGATTCAGGCTGCTAGAATAAGATTCGTATACCAACGAGTTGAGATTTTTGTGCGTGCAAAAACCGATGTACTGATTGTTGGCGGCGGCATTATCGGCCTGATGACGGCTCGAGAGTTGCTCGGGCGGGGCCGCAAAGTCATCGTGGTCGACAAAGGTCCTGCCGGTCTCGAAGCCTCGCACGCGGCAGGCGGAATCCTGTCGGCTATACCGCCATGGGATGCGCCACCGGCGATCGTCAGACTGGCCCGGCTGAGCCTGAATATTTATCCATCCCTGGCCGAGGAATTGCTGGACGAAACCGGCATCGATTCCGAGCTGTGGTCCTGCGGACTGCTTTACCTGGCGACCGGTGCGGATCAGGCGTGGCCTAGCGACTTTTTACCGGTTGGCGCCAAGGTCATGGACAGTGCGGAACTTGAGGAAATGGAGCCGGCGGTTTCAATACCGAAGGGGCGCCATTTGTTGCTGCCGGCCATTGCCCAGATCAATAACCGCTGGCTACTCGAGGCGCTGGTCGCATCCATCGGTATGCGCGGTGGCCTGGTGCTGGACAATACGGAGGTCAGCGGCCTGAAACGCAACAAGAGAAGGGTTTGCGGGGTTGCAACCAGCGCGGGCCCATTGGAGGCAGAACAGGTCCTGATAGCCGCAGGCGCCTGGACGGACAGACTGCTGGATACGCTCGGCGTGCAAATCGGCGTTTACCCGCTGCTCGGTCAGATGATCAGTTTTCAGGCCGACCCGGGGTTTTTGAACCGGATCATCGTTGCTGGTGAGCAGTACCTGGTGCCGCGTCAGGATGGGACGATACTGGTTGGCTCGACGGTCGAGAATGTCGGCTTTGACAAGAAAACCACTGCATCGGCGGCAAAAATGCTCAGCGAGTTTGCCGCAAAACGGCTACCCGCGCTCGCGGGCCAGCGAGCTGTAGAGCACTGGTGTGGCCTGCGACCCGGCAGCACGAGCGATGTGCCGTTTATCGGCGAGCTAAGGCCGTTTCAGGGCCTTTACCTGGCAAGCGGTCATAACCACCTTGGCATCGCCCTAGCCACCGGTACGGCGCGCCTGATGGCCGAAATGATGTGCGGTAGCGAGCTCAGCCTGCCGGCTGACGATTTCGCCTTGTCGCGGGCCGCATAGCCATAGCGCGCCAAGCTGCCTATAATCAACCCATGGCGAATCAGAAAACATTGTCGATGGACACGGCGAGCCTGCGCCGGCATTTGCATGGCAGTCGTATTTTGCCAACCCGCCAGCGGATGGAAATTGCCTCTGTTTTGTTGGCGAGGCCACAGCATTTGTCAGCCGAGCAGATATTGGAAACCCTGCAAAAGGCCGGTTCGGCGGTATCCAAGGCAACCGTTTATAACACCCTGAACCTGTTCGCCAAACATGACCTGGTGCGCACGATCAACGTAGCAGGTGAGCGCACCCTGTACGACTCGAACACCGAAAATCACGCCCATTTTTATAACCTGGATAGCGGTGAAATCACCGATATCGACGCAATCCGTGTGCATGATCTGCCCTTGCCGCCTGAGGGCACGGTAGTTGAGGAAATCGATCTGGTGATCAGGGTCAGGAATCGGCCAGATTCATAGTCGCCAAGCCAGGAAGCCGGTTGGGCCAGGGGTGAGATAAATTCAATTTCAGGATTGCCCGCAGCGCGGGCGTTTTCTATACTGCGCGCCCAGCATCGACTGGAAACGGCTGAAACGCGAATACTGCCGGAATAGCTCAGTTGGTAGAGCAGCGCATTCGTAATGCGAAGGTCGTAGGTTCGACTCCTATTTCCGGCACCAATTTTTTTGGAACGGCATATTTTTAGATTGGTATCAACTGATAGCGACTCGAAGGATGGTCCGACGCCGTGTCCGGCACCATTTTTTTTGAATAGAGTAGTTTTGGATTGGGGTCATCAGACAGCGACACGAAGGATGGTTTGACGCCGTGTCCGGCACCGTTTTTTTGAGTTGGCGTCATTTGACAGCGACGCGAAGGATGGTTCGACAGCATTTTTCGTCTAGGGAGATTCCCGAATCTTGACGCAGGGGCTTGCATGATCGAGAACACGTATTAGGATACGAGGTTCCGGTCAAGCAGCGCACTACAGGAACACCAATGCACCCAATTTCCAGGCTAGCGACGGTCTGCTTACTGCTAACACTGGCCTCTTGCGCCAGCCAGCCGACGATTGTCTCCGGAGAAGCCAGCCTTGGGCTCGCCGCCGTCGTTATCCGCACCGACCCCGAGTCCTGCGCGGCGCAACTGCGTGGGAGCAGGCGATCGCTGGACGATGAACTGGATTCCAGTGATATCAAGATCGTGAACTGGAATTTGCAGAAGGGCGCCAATCCGGAATGGATAGCCGATCTGTCGGCAATCACGGGCGAACCCGATCTGATGATATTCCAGGAAGCTTCATTGAATACCGACGTCTGGCGTACCGTTGCTGCCGATCAGTATCGTTCATTCGCTCCAGGCTACAGCACGAAACAAAGGATTACGGGTGTCATGACCATCAGTGACGCGGAGCCGTTGACCCAGTGCAATCTCATCAATAGGGAGCCATGGATTCGCACGCCAAAAGCTACAATGATCATCGAATACGGATTGACCGGTACCGATCAGACGTTGTTGGTCGTCAATGCCCACGCCGTGAACTTCACCTTCGGAATTCGTCATTTTAGGCAACAGATTCAACAAATGCAGTCTGTCCTGAGTGAACACCAGGGACCGATTCTGTTGTCCGGTGATTTCAACACCTGGCACGGGCGAAGGTTCGAGATCCTGAACGAGGTGGCTGAAAGCCTTGACCTCACGATGCTGGAATTCGATGAGGATTACCGCAAGCGACTTTTCGGGCATGTCCTGGATCATATCTATATCCGCGGCCTGCAAGTAATCGAGGCAACGACCTACCGGGTAGGCTCATCGGACCATAACCCGATGTCAGTGAGGTTGCGCTTCAGTGAGATGGCGCCCGTGATCAGGCACGCTACCGCAGATGGGTCCAATCGATGAGAGTCATTGTCGCCTGCATACTTCTGCTATGTTTGCTGCCGCCGGGCGCACGCGCGGACCAGGTTCCGGCGGAGATCGATTATCTAATGCTGACCGTCGGTAACAGCGATTGCATATTCATTCGAAACGGTAAACGGCACACTGCGAAGAAGGCCGAAGATCACCTGCGGGGAAAATACCGGCGCGGAAAGCGCCACGCACCGACCAGCGAGCAATTCATCGAAAATCTGGCCAGCAAGAGTTCTATGAGCGGGAAGCCATATCTCATCGAGTGCAAAAGCGATAAACAGATTGCTTTCGGTTTGTGGCTTACGCAACTGCTGTATGAGTATCGGGCAAGCTCGAATGGCTTAAAGACGGATGACGAATTCAGTATTTCCTCAGAGACTGCCGGTACTTGATTAACGCCTGATCTTAACTCGAATAGTCGTTCGATTTTTCCCAAGAATAGCCCTGCGCCTGGCCAATCGCCCGCTTTGCCGGCGAAACCTGGTGTCTACACCTGATCTGCATCTGTGGCCCGGCAACCTGCCTCAGCTTTGTCGCGTCCACCATGAAGGCCGTCT
>JAPUHG010000311.1 GCA_027297845.1 Gammaproteobacteria bacterium
ACCAGGATTGCGGAAGTCGGAACTGTAGTCGCCGAAGGTGATCCCGTATCCCGCCTGGACGATACTATTATTCGCTTGCAAAAAAGCGAGTTCGCCGGTCAGGTCGAACGCCAGCGCGCGCGTCTGACTTACCTGGAACCGGAAGTCGAACGGCTCAAAAAACTCCGTGAACAAAACAATGCCGCCATCAGCCGCCTGGATCAGACACGATCCGATCTGGAAGTCGCGCGCGGCGACACCCGGGTCGCAGAAGCCAGGCTCGCGCAGGCCGGCGTTCAATTGGCGAGAACCACAATACGCGCACCATTTGCCGGTGTGGTGACCGAACGAATGAGCAACATCGGTGAGATGGTCAACATCGGTAGCGAAGTGGTCCGCCTGGTGGATCCTTCAGCCGTCGAAATCGTGGCACGCGCGCCATTACGTTCTGCTGCGTTTTTGAAAAAAGGCGCAATCGTCCAGGTTTCAACCGGGCTACGCAACGAAGACAGTATCGTTCGAACCATCGTACCGTTTGGCGACCCGCGTTCGCATATGTTCGAAATGCGGCTCAATGTCGATCCTGCTAACTGGGTGGTTGGTGAAAGTGTGCAGATCGCGGTACCCACTGCAGAGGCGCGAAAAGTACTCGCCCTGCCCCGGGACGCGCTGGTCCTAAGGCGCAATGGCGCTATAGTTTTTAGGGTCGGCAACGACAAGCTCGTTGAAAGGGTTTCAATTCTGGTGGGCAGCGGCGATGGCGACATGATCGAAGTTTCCGGTGATCTCAAGGTCGGCGACAAAATCGTCATAAGGGGCGCCGAGAGATTGCGTCCGGGTCAAAAGGTCATGGTACTGAATACCGACGTGGAAGCTGGCAACAAAGCCTCGACCGCCAACTGATTGACTGATCCGGCGCGCCTGGCGAAGAATACTGTCGGTATTCGACGGCGTCTGAGAGTACGCTTAACGCCAAGAACGGACAGCGCAGGTCTCAAGTGGCACTAACTCTGAATTCGGCGACCAACTGCGATATCCTTGACGGTCAACAGGGGGGCCTTTCATGGTCAGAGCAACGCAGTTCATTAATGAACTACGACGCCGCAACGTGTTCCGCAGCGGCGTTGCTTATGTCGTGGTTGCGTGGCTGCTGATCCAGGTCGCCGATATTCTCCTCGAGGCATTCGCCGCACCCGGATGGTCGATGCGTGCCATCGTCATAGCACTGGCGGTTGGATTTCCGGTTGTCCTGATTCTCGCGTGGGTCTATGAAATTACGACCCAGGGTGTAAAGCGTACCGAGGAAATTTCCGAAGGCGAGGTGATCTCGGTTCACACGGGTCGTCAGATGGACTTCGTGATCATTGGCGTGCTGATCGTGGCCGTCGCATTGTTCGCGGCGGACAGATTCAGGTGGATCGATTTTGGCGCTGGTCCCTCAATCGATCTTCGGTCGATTGCCGTGCTGCCGTTCGACAACTTAAGCGGGGATCCGGAGCAGGAATATTTTGCCGATGGAATGACAGAAACATTGATTACAGAATTGTCCAAGATTGCCGCACTCCGCGTGATCTCGCGTCAGTCCGTGATGCAATTCAAAGGCTCGAATCTGTCCATGCCGGAAATCGCCCGGAAGTTGAACGTGGACGCAGTGATTGAAGGCTCGGCGCTGCTTATCGGAGACCAAGTCAGGATCACGGTGCAACTGATCGAGGCTGCCACCGACGTACACCTGTGGGCGGATGACTACGACCGCGATCTTCGCGATGTATTGGCGATACACAGTGAGGTCGCACGCGCCATCGCCCAGGAAATCCAGATTGCAGTAACTCCGGAGGAAGCGGTCCGCCTGGCTGATGTTCGAGAGGTCAATCCCGAGGCCTATCGGCTCTATCTCCTGGGGCACTACCACCTTAACAAGTGGGAACCAGCGGATATGGAAAAAGCCGTCCGCTATTTTCAGCAGGCTATTGAGCTCGACCCACATTATGCGCAACCCCATGTGGGCCTGTCCAAATATTATGGCGCAGTCGGTTTCTATGGCTACATACCCCCGCGAGTTTCCGCTGAACAGGGGCGCGCCGCTGCGGCCCGAGCACTGGATATCGACAGCAACCTGGCCAGCGCTCATACGGAAAACGCACTCATCTCTTTCTTTTACGACTGGGATTGGGAAAAGGCCGAGGAGGAATTCCAAAAGACCATTTCACTGAATTCGAGTTATGCCTGGGCACATCAATTTTACGCCTGGTTCCTGGCGGCCACGGGCCGCACGGAGGAAGCTCACGCCAGCATAAGACGTGCGCTCGAACTCGACCCGCTTGCGATCCTGGCGTACATGACGGCGGCGGACGTTTTCTGGTTGTCACGCGAATACGACCAGGCCATTGCTCAACTGCATGAGAGCCTCGATATCTTCCCCAACGACCCTCAGGCACTTTCACGGCTCGGTCGGAATCATGTAGAGATGGGCATGTTCACAGAAGCAGTCGATGAAATGGAACGAGCGGTAGCGCTCTCTCCTGGCTTCATCGAACATTACTGGATGCTGGGACACGCGTATGCCGTGGCCGGGGAAACTGCGAAGGCTCAGAAAGTTCTGGATGACTTGCACGATCTGGCCAAACAACGGTACGTCCTGCCGTTGGCCTTTGCGGTCATTCACACCGGCCTGGGAGAAAACGATGAGGCGCTGAAGTGGCTGGAAAGGGCCTACCAGGATCGCAATAATTGGATGGTGTATCTGCAAGTTGTACCCTGGTTCGACCCGCTGCGCTCCGACCCTCGCTTCCGGGACCTGATGGAGCGAATGAACTTTCCGGGGTAGGCTCCCAATTTCAGGATCGGCAAATACCTTTAGCCCCTAACGGTCACGGGTGGCCAGGCTTCCGAATCGGTACCGGACGCGGACCTCCCAATGTCTTGGACGTGCAAAACTAGCGGCCACCAGACCAAAGTCCGGTTTTCCGGCCACGCCGCTCACAATGTATTTCTCGTTGGTGAGATTGTCTCCAAATACGGCGAACTCCCAGCGACCCGAGTTGCTCACCAGGGTTGCGCCGGCATGCAGAAGTCCATAGGCGTCCTGGGTGAGTTCTTCGGTGTTGATAGCGTCCTTGTAGGTTTTGTCTCGCCACGAATAGTCACCGCGAATCACAAGTCGGCCAATTTGTTGCAGTTGTGTTGAATAAATCAGGCCCACATCGATGGACCACTCCGGCGTGTTCATGAGCTTGGAGTCCAGCGTAACGGGTATCGTCAGGCCCGAAAGACCCGCTTGATCCAGCTTGACGTACTTCGCATCCAGGTAGCCGATGCCCGTCTCCAACCTCAGACCGGTAGTGAGTGCCGCGGCGAGTTCGACTTCCACTCCTTTTATCTCAGCCTCAGCTGCGTTGAGGATCTGAGGTTCTACGCCGTTCAGCACACTGATTTGGATATCGTCATAGTCGACAAAAAAAGTCGCGCCGGCCACCGTGAATCGTCCGCGGCTTGCCTTGACCCCGAGCTCGTATGAAGTGACGTGCTCCGGATCAAAAGGCAGGTACTCCTGCCTGGGCAACAGCACCAGAGTGTTGAATCCGCCGCTTTTGAACCCCCGTGAGACGCTGCCATAAATCTGCAGATCCGGATCAATAAAATATTGCATCCCGACCATCGGGGACGAATTGTCGAACGACTTCGAGTCACCGTTGCTCGCCACAAGCCCGATCCCCGGTGGGTTGCTAACCCATTTTTTCTCGGTCGTGTAACGTAAGCCCACAAACCCATACAGGCGTTCGCTGAACGCATATTCAAGATGTGAAAAAACGGCCGCGCTGCGAGCATGGTGCACGCTGACGATTGGCTGAATGCCCGGACTCAACTGAACGCCGAACAGCGGGTTGGGAGCGCCAAAGACCGGGTCGAATTCGACCGACGCAAGTTCGGGGACGATGATTGCGCCGCCGGATGCTGTGGCTTTCTCTTCGAAATAATAAAGACCCACCAACCAATCCAGTGCGCCGTTACGACCCCGCAGATTGAACTCCTGGCTGAATTGATGTTGATCGACGCCCAGGATGTCCTCGATGATGACCAACGGCGAACCATCCACGTCCAGCGCCCAATCACTTTCCAGGTCGCGGTATGCGGTGATGGAGGTAAAATTCAGGGCGCCAGGTTGCCAGCTAACAATTGCTGTCAGCCCGTAAGCATCGAGATCGGACCCCGATTCGCCGGTCGAATAATTCGTGAAATTGCTTGGTGTAATGAATCGTGAATCCCAGGGCACACCATTGCCGAATCCGGGAACGGTGTTGGTCGGCGCCACAAAGAAATTGTAGGCGCCTGTAAGCGACATCGGGCCGGGCTCGGCAAAGACCGTCGTGGTCATTGGGGCACCTTGGCGGGTGCGAGTCCAGTCGCCAATGAAGTCGACCGTCAGATTGTCTTCGGGTATCCACCTTAATGCGCCGCGCAAAAAATCGGTGTTGACGTCACCGAACTCCGTGCCATCCTGCAAACTGACGCCATCACCGTCCAGGTTGAGGCTCGAGGCGGCGAATCTAGTCAGTACCTGATCCGTCAACGGTGCGTTAACGACGAGCCGCAGATCGGCTCGATTGTCACTGCCTGTGGTGACGTCGGCCCAACTTGAGAAGGTATCGGTCGGGCGCTTGGTCATTATGGTTATGGCGCCACCGGTCGCATTCTTACCAAACAAAGTGCCCTGCGGACCACGCAAGACCTCGACCTGGCTTACATCGAGCACACCCAACACGCTTCCCACGCCCCGTGCGATGTAGACTCCGTCCAGATAAAGGCCGACAGCCGGATCCGTGGAGTGCTCTGCGAAATTCGCCGCTTGCCCAACTCCGCGGATATGGATCGAGCTGGAGTTGGCTGCTCCGACGAAGGACGGATCCCATTCGACGTTAGGCGTGTATCTGGCTATCTCGGCGACATCGGACAGATTGAGCGTCTCCAGTTCCCCATCGGTGAAGATGGACATGGAAATAGGCACATCCTGCGCCGCCTTTTCGCGTTTTTGAGCCGTAACGATAATTTCTTCGATGACCAATGCGCCATCGCCGGTCCCGGATGGCGTGGTTTCCTGGGGTTGCACCGCGGCAAATGGAAAGAGGCCGAAGCACATGCTTAGTGCGCAGACAATTTTTAAGTTGCAGCATTTGATTTTTCTAGACATGGACAGCCTCCGTACTTTAGCGCGCTATCAAAAAATCCTCTGCACATCCATTTGAAACGCCTAATACGCAAAGCTTAGTTGAAAAGTCGGTCAATCGCCTGAAAATCAAGTAATTAGCCTTGGTCACGCGGGAGGAAATAGCCGTTATGGGTAGCGGGCTGACGACAGCAATCTGACATTAGCCGTCAGGTCTGGACTGGATCAACAGAACAACAATCTGTTGGCAGGACTGACTCGCGTCAAAAATCCCGTTGCCAGGGTAACCAATCCAGGTCGAGGTTTCCTCCGGTAAAAACCACTGCGGCGCGACGCCCTTTCAATTCAATACGCCGTTCGAGCAGCGCGGCCACCGGCACCGCCGCCGAGGGTTCGATGAGTTGTTTCATGCGCTCCCAGACCAACCGCGTCGCCTCGATAATCGCATCCTCAGACACCGTGACGATGTCATCCACGAGCTCGGCGATGATCGGAAAGGTCTTGTCGCCCAGTGAGGCGCGCAAACCATCGGCGATCGTATCCGGGGAATCGATGATCACCCGCTCGCCGCTATCGAGCGATTGCCTGGCGTCATCGGCCCGTTCAGGCTCGATGCCAATAACCTGAATCTCAGGTCGTAGTTCCTTGATCGCCAGCAGACTGCCGCTCAACAATCCGCCGCCACCCACCGGCACCATCAGTAGATCGATATCTTCTTGTTGCTCGATGATTTCGAGCGCGACCGTCCCCTGACCGGCAATGACGCGATAATCATTATAGGGATGGATCACATGAACGCCCTTTTTATCGACCAGCTCCTGCAAGGCGGCTTCGCGATTGGCAAGCCCCGGTTTGCAATCGACGATATTCGCGCCATAACTTTCGACGGCACGCTTTTTGGCGGCGGGTGCGTCGTCGGGCATGACGACCCAGGCTTGGGCGTCTTTGGTACCGGCGGCAAGCGCCACCGCCGCGCCGTGGTTACCCGATGAATGAGTTGCAACTCCCTTGCCGAGTTCTTCAGCGCTCAGCGAGAACACGGCGTTGGCTGCACCCCTGGCCTTGAACGCGCCGACGCGTTGCAGATGCTCGCACTTGAAATGAAGCTCACCGGAGAACATCTGGTCGAGGCTGCGCGAGCGCATCAATGGCGTCCGCTGGACAAGGCCCGCAATGCGCTCGGCCGCCTGTCTGATCGCCGCCAGGTCCGGTCTTGTCTCGCAATCAGGCATGCGTCGTCTCAACCTTATCAAACACCAGCAGCAGATTGTTTGCCGGCATCCTGTGCCACCTGCACAATTCGAGACCCGCTTGACCGGCAATGCTTTCCATTTCGCCGAGATCCCGCAAACCCATCAAGGGGTCACGCTTCTTCAGCCACGTATCGAATTGCCGGTTGCTGCCGCTGGTGAAGTCCCCGTTTTCGTTGAACGGGCCATACAGGCAAAACCTGCCACGGTCCAAAGGCGCCAGTAACTTGCCCACACCAGCCATCATTGCGCAGACCCTATCCCAATGCATGATGTGCGCTGTGTTCGCGCTAAAGACAGCATCGGCGCCGGTATCCGGCCAGTGTTCGCTGGACACATCCAGTTCGAGCGGGCCAGGCAACTCAATGCCCTCGACCTCGCCGATCCAGCTCCTGATACCCGGATGATGCTCCGCCAACTCGCTAGTCTGCCAGATCAGGTGCCGCATTCGCGGCGCAAAGAAAACCGCATGCTGTCCAGTGCCGCTACCGATCTCCAGGACGTTCCTGGTATCGGCAAATTCCTCGAGCAATAGATCGAGTATCGGCTGCTGATTGCGCTCACATGAATCCGCGTGGGGTTTCATCTATTTCGTGGGCGGCGCATGAAAATCGCTGGCAATAAAATATTTACGGTAATGTTTGAGTTCATTGATCGAATCGTAAATATCCGCCAGCGCCAGGTGCCTGGAATCCTTTTCCAGGCTATCGAGGATTTTCGGCGCCCAGCGAACCGCAAGCTCCTTCAGGCTACTGACATCCAGATTACGATAATGAAAGAATTTTTCGAGATCCGGCATGCAGCGGGCCAGAAAGCGCCGGTCCTGGCAAATGCTGTTTCCGCACATCGGCGCCTTGCTGGGCAACACGTGTTGCTGCAGAAACTCGATGGTTGCCTGTTCGGCCTGCGCTTCAAAAGTCGTGCTCTCGCGCACCCGCTCGGTCAGCCCTGACTTGCCGTGTTGCTTGGTGTTCCAGCTATCCATGCCGTCGAGCAGATCGTCTTGCTGGTGGATGGCGAATACCGGCCCTTCCGCAATCACGTTCAATTCCTTATCGGTTACCACGGTCGCAATTTCGATGATCCGGTCCGAATCCGGCATCAGCCCGGTCATTTCCAGGTCGATCCAGATCAGATTCATGGGGTCGGGTGTCATATCCATCCTTTCGTTCCATTGCTTGCGGCTAATACTAGCAAAGGCTAAGCTGTGCCGCGCTTACCCAAGGGGCTGACACATAATGCACTGGTTTACCGGCTTGTTCTTGTTTTTCCTGGCGCTGGCGACGGTTCTTCGTCTGTATCTCGCACAGCGGCAGATCAACAGCGTCAGTGAGCACCGCGACGAGGTACCAAAACCATTTGCGGAACACATTGAGCTTGAAGATCATCAGAAAGCTGCGGACTATTCACTGGCTCGTGTGCGCCTGGGCATGCTGGATACGGTCATCGACACGCTGGTTTTGCTGGGCTGGACCATCGCCGGTGGCCTGAGCCTGATGCTGGGTTTCTGGGAGGGGCTTGAGCTGAGCCCGGTGGCTGCGGGCACCGCAGCAAGCGTCAGCGTATTTTTCATCGTCAGTTTGCTGAGCTTGCCGTTGTCCGCGTATTCGACCTTTTCCATAGAGGCCAGATTCGGCTTCAACCGCACCACGATTGGCACGTATCTCGGCGACCTGGTCAAAGGCTGGCTGCTGATGATCTTGCTGGGCGGTCCGTTGATCGCTGCCATCCTGTGGCTAATGGGCCAGGCTGGCCCGAAGTGGTGGCTTTATGCCTGGGTCCTCTGGTCGTCTTTCACCCTGCTGCTGACCTGGGCCTACCCGACTTTCATCGCACCCATTTTTAACAAATTCACTCCATTGGCGGATGACCAGCTCAAACAGCGCATCGAACAACTGATGATCCGTTGCGGATTTCGCAGCAAGGGCATCTTCATCATGGATGGCTCCCGCCGTTCCAGTCATGGCAACGCGTATTTCACCGGTCTTGGCAATAACAAACGGATCGTGTTTTTCGACACTTTGATCAACCGGCTCGAGGCGCCCGAAGTTGAAGCAGTCCTCGCCCATGAACTGGGTCAACTTCGTCTGCATCACGTCCGCAAGCGGATCCTGCTCAGCCTGGCCCTCGGCCTAGTCGGCCTCGCCCTGCTCGGCTGGTTGAAGCTGCAACCGTGGTTTTATTCCGCACTGGGTGGCACCCGGATATCCGATGCCGCGGCCCTGTTGCTGTTTATTTTCGTCTTGCCGGTCTTCACTTTCGTGTTTACGCCACTGAGCAGCTGGCTGTCGCGCCGCCACGAATTCGAGGCAGATGCCTACGCAGTAGCGCAAAGTGACGCATCGCTGCTCGCCATCGCGCTGGTTAAACTGTACCGGGACAATGCAACGACGCTGACCCCCGATAGCCTGCATTCATTATTTTACGACTCCCACCCGCCAGCCCCTGTGCGCGTGGCCCGCCTGCAGCAAATCGGCGGCAATGCCTGACCCCGGTCGCAGACCCGGAAAACATCACCCGGAGTCAATCCCGGGTCGCGTGGTCGCAAGCTATGGCAAGCGGGTTCTGATCGAGGACGACCAGCGCAACCGACGGAATTGTCAGCTCAAGGGGCGGCGGCTAAAAGCAGTTTGTGGCGACCATGTCGAGTGGTATCCCGATAACCAAAACGGCGTGGTCACCGCTATCGCAGAACGCAGCAACGAGCTACGCCGTCCCGATAGTCGCGGCAGAATTGAAATTTTGGCCGCCAATATCAGCCAACTGGGCGTGGTGATCGCGGTAACACCGGAAGTCGACGAGTTTCTCGCCGATCGCTACCTGGCCGCGGCCCGGTTGATGGGCGCCGACAGCCTGGTGGTCTGCAATAAGTCTGACCTGGGCAGCCTCAATCTTGCCGACGAATACGAGGCTATCGGCTACCAGGTCGTCAGGGTCAGTGCAGAATCCGGTGAGTCTCTGGAACTTCTGGCGGCCGCGTTGAAAGGACATACCAGCGTCCTGGTAGGGCAATCGGGCGTTGGTAAATCGTCGCTGAGCAATGCCTTGATCCCTGGACTTGCCGTCGCGACGCAAACCCTCTCCGAAGGGTCTGGCGAAGGGCGCCATACCACCAGCACCGCGATACTGCATCACCTGCCAGGTGGCGGCGAGATTATCGACTCGCCTGGCGTTCGCGACTTTGCGCCGCCGCCGACGCAACTCACCCGGGTCGACTTCGGATTTCCTGAATTTGACGAGGCGGTACAACAATGCCGTTTCAACGATTGCCTGCACCTGAAAGAACCGCAGTGCGGGGTCAGGGCAGCGGTGGATAGTGGCGCAATCAGTGCCCGACGTTATCGCAGTTACCGTGAATTGCTACACTTGATGCGCAGGCTGAAGGAAAACCAGGGCGGATAAGCCCGCCGTGTGATATACGGCCGTCAGCCAGGCGGCCAATTCATCGAGCGACCGCCAACCAGGTGAAAATGGATGTGAAAAACCGTCTGCCCACCGTCGGCGTGGCAATTGGCGACCAGCCGGTAACCGCGTTCAGCGATACCCTCTTTTCTTGCCACTTCTGTCGCCGCCAGGACGATCTCGCCGATCAGGTCCTGATCCGCTGCCTGCAAGTCATCGAGCGTCGCGATATGCGAACGGGGGATAAGCACGATATGTGTCGGCGCTTGTGGATTGGCATCGCGGAACGCCAGCACGTTGTCAGTCTCGTGAACGATATCCGGTTGAATTTCACCGCTGGCCATTTTGCAGAAAACACAATCTTCACTCATATCCAGTTCCTTTGCAGCCTGCTATCGCGCATGGATCGGCAACCTACTCCATTGGTTGCCGTCCGCTGATCGCATGAGAGATGGTACTCGAATCCACGTATTCCAGTTCGCCACCCATCGGTACGCCGTGGGCAATCCGACTCGCCTTGACTTTGTGGCGCGCCGCCAGTTCAGCAATAAAGTGTGCGGTTGCCTCACCTTCGACGGTAGGATTCGTGGCCAGCACGATCTCCTCGATCCCACCCTCTTCGAGCATCGCCTCCAGTTGTCTTAACCCCAGCTCTTCTGGGCCAATGCCATCCAGCGGCGAAAGATGTCCCATCAACACAAAATACAAACCGCTAAAACCGGCGGACTGCTCTATTGCGGCGACATCTGCAGGTGTTTCCACGACACACAACAACTTTTGGTCCCGTTGATTGGACGCGCAAATCGAGCAAGTCGCCGCCTCGGTCAACATGCGACAGCGCTGGCAATTACCAATCTTGTCCATTGCTTCAACCAACGCAGCGGCAAGTGCGCGACCGTTATCGCGATCACGTTCCAGTAACTGGAACGCCATCCGCTGGGCGGTTTTTGGTCCTACGCCTGGCAGGCAACGCAACGCATTCATCAGGCGAGCCAATAAGGGGCTGTAGGTCATCTTGAAATACAGTTTCGATTAAAACGGAAGACTCATGCCAGGCGGCAAACCCATGCCGCCGGCCAGGCCGGACATTTTTTCCTGCGTGGTCTTTTCGACTTTCCGGCAAGCATCGTTTACCGCGGCCGCAACCAGATCTTCGAGCATGTCCTTGTCGTCAGCAAGCAAGCTCGGGTCAATATCCATCCGTTTGACTTGGTGTTTGCAACTCATCGTCACCTTGACCATACCACCGCCCGACACGCCGGTTACCTCGAGCTCGGCAAGTTCGTCCTGCGCCTTTTTCAGGTTTTCCTGCATTTGCTGCGCTTGCCGCATCAGCTGTCCAAGCTGCGCTTTCATTCCATCACTCCACTGTCAAAATAAATTTTTGCATCGCTCAATCGAGCGGCTGCACCGAACCATCCTGGACCGAAGCGCCAAAGGCATCCTGCATCGCTTGAATATTTGGATCGCTGGCGATGGACTGTTCAGCAGCCTTCTGTTTTTCAATGCTTTCCCGGCTTTTCCGATCGGCCAGCGTTTCAGACTGAATCTCACCGGCTTCGATATGTAATTTCAAATCGCGCCCATAAAAATCAGACAATCCTTTTCGCAGCCGGTTTTTTAGCTGGTCGGTCAGCATGCCCACGGCACCGGGTGCCAGGCGCAGCCAAACAGCGCCCTCCTCCAGCCTTTCCAATTCACAATTCGACGCCAGTTGCCGGGCCGCGCCGCTAACCCGAATTTTCCCGACCAGCTCGTCCCAGCCCGCTGCGCCAGGTTCTGTGCCCGCCACTTCGCTAATCGTGGGATCGGCATTAGCAACCAGCTCAGCCGCCTGTTTCCCTGCAGGATTCTCATCCTGGGCATCATTAGCAGTTTGGTTTTCAACAGATCTGTCGCCAGGCGGCCTAATCTGACCGTTACCCGGTTCAACATCAGCGGCGGGCGAAAAAACCAGCATGCGCACCAGCAACATCTCAAAAGCGGCCCGCGGATCAGGCAATTGCACGACGCTGGCACGGCCCTTTACCCCAATATCATAAAAAAGCTGCACATCCTCCGGCGCGATCCGCTCGATCAGATCGTCTATGCCATCCGCACCCGCCGCGGCCTCTGGGACGACCTGGGCCAGTGCCAGGGTCTTCAGGAGCGCCAGCAGTTCGTCGAGTACGCCGCTGTAAACGGGCGCCAGCTCGTCCATCCCGGCGATGTGCTCGAGCAGACCGGGACCATTCTTCTCGGCCAGCAAAACCAGCAACTTTAAAACCTGTTCCCTGGGGATCGTGCCGAGCATGCTGCGGGTGTCGGCCTCGCTGATTTGACCGTCGCCGAAAGCTATGACCTGGTCCATCAGGCTCAGCGCGTCGCGCATGCTGCCATCGGCTGCGTCCGCCAACAGCCGCAATGCGCCAGGTTCCGCCTCGATTTTTTCCTCATCGCTAATCAGCTGCAACCGATCTTCAATCAATGCCACCGGCAGGCGCTTGAGATTGAATTGCAGGCATCTCGAAATCACCGTTATCGGCAGTTTTTCCGGTTCGGTCGTCGCCAGCAGGAATTTCACATGCGGTGGTGGTTCTTCCAGGGTTTTTAGCAAGGCATTAAATGAGTGCTTGGAAAGCATGTGGACTTCATCGATCAGGTAGACCTTGTAGCGGCCACGCGCCGGTGAATATTGGACGTTGTCCAGCAACTCACGGGTTTCTTCCACTTTCCTGTTCGAGGCCGCGTCCACTTCGATCAGATCAATGAAGCGGCCCTCGTCAATTTCCCGGCAGGAAGTGCATTCGCCACACGGCGTCGAACTGACCCCCTGCTCACAGTTCAACGCCTTCGCAAATATCCTGGCAATCGTTGTCTTGCCCACCCCTCGGGTTCCGGCAAACAGATAGGCGTGATGCAGCTGCTCGCGATCCAGCGCATTGATCAAGGCTCGGACCACATGCTCCTGGCCGACCATTTCCGCAAACCCTCGCGGACGCCATTTACGCGCTAAAGCAAGATAAGCCATTGATTTTTTTAGACTCTTTTCAACAATATGAACAATTTATCAAAGTGGTCCGCGCCAGCCACACCCCGGCACCCGGTAGCACCGCTACCGTTGCTCCCTTCCGGGTCTGGCGGGGTTCACGGCTGACCGTCGCGAGGGAACCGACGCGGACCAGGGAGAAACTCTATCCACTTAGCCAGAAATCGCAAGTAAAATCCGGTCAAATTTCGTGGAAAAACCCGCCCGAATCACGGATATTCTAATCTACCCTGCCAAGCGACCCCTCAAAATTAGCCGACGCACAGGGAAGCGAAGGAGTTCAAATGGCCGAATTAAAGACCAAAGCAGGCAAATCAAGCGTTACCGAGTTTATCAGGCAAATCGATGACCCGGTTATGCGCAGGAGTTGCCGTGACCTAAACGCGCTGATGAAGAAAATTACCGGGAAAAGGCCCAGGATGTGGGGTGCCAGCATGATCGGTTTTGGCAATT
>JAPUHG010000312.1 GCA_027297845.1 Gammaproteobacteria bacterium
ACTGGGCGCGACCACGCACCATGCTGCGGTCGATGAATTGAGGGAACTGGCGAAGGAGAGTGATATTTTTCCTGACCACAGGATCGTCGATAACGGCAATATTGTTTTGGCTGCCGGCATCTCATCCGGTATCGACATGGCGTTGTATGTTGTGGCGCGGCTGCTCGATCAGGGCGTTGCGGAACGCACTGCCGGATACATGGAGTATCGTTTGCCCGATAATCTGGATGAGATGGTGGTCAGACCTGGCCCGGGCTGAGATCCTGCGGATAGAGATGAAAAACAAAAGGGCCGGATCCAATGGATCCAGCCCTTTTTTGTCGATATGAAAAACCTGTCAGGAGTTCTTAGTCGTCCCCCATGAAAAGCATAAGAACGTACCAGAAGAGCAGGGCGATCGATGCGAACAACTGCAAGGATGCCGCCACTTCCTGGCCAGGCCCGTATTCGTGCAGGATTTTCGAGGTGTCGTAAAGTACGGCGCCACCGGCATAGACCGCCATGGCAGCGGCGAACCAAAGACCCATCGACGAGCCGAACAAAACCGAAAATACGATCATACCCATCGCCAGCATGCCGCCCCACATCATCAATGGCCGCAGGAAAGAAAAGTTCTTGCGGGTGACGAAAACCACGGCGGTCAATGCAGCAAAGGCCAGCAAGGTCACAACGGCTGCGTTTTCGATCGTGCCCGGGGCATAGCTCTCGGCCATATAAAGCATGGGTACGAATATGATCGCCTCGGCTGCGACAAAAGCCGCCAGCGCAAGGTATTGGGCGCCCGCTGATTTTGCCGTATGCGCCGCGCGGCTTGCCAGCCATGCGACCAGGATGAAACCACCCAGTACCATCAGCCAGCTAACGCCCAAAAGTGTGCGTGCAATCGTCTCGGCATAACCTGAGGTGAATAAATAATATTCGATAAACACAAATCCGGCGATTGCGCCGAATAAATGCGCATAGGTCTTGAGTATAAAATCGGCCTGTTGTTCGACCGCCATCGCGGGAGCGTACTGTACTGTGCGGTTCATGAATGACCTCGAAATAAGTTGAATAAAATCAGCGAAGCTCCAGTTTAGCTGTTTTCCGGCGAATTATCTTGTGGCAGGACAAAGGCGCTGAGGTGATTATAAGGAACGTGTCGCGTAGTATTCGAACTCGGAAAAACGGACCGGACGCTGATACCAGCGCGACAAGATCCAAATTCGAATGAACTACAGTTCAGCGGTCTGGATCGCAACATTCCAAGGAGTCACAGATGCCGATCAGCAAGCGCGAATTCCTGAAAATCAGTGGCCTGACCGCGGGCATAGCCGGCCTGTCCGCCGTGGGGCTCACAGCCTGCAGCGGTTCGCAAGATTCGGATGACAGCGGTGGGGAAGGCGCAGGACTGGCATCTATAACCGGAGATGTCCGGCCGATTAGTGTGGACGAAAGATTATCGCGAATCGCGAAAGCACAGGCACTGATGGTTGACGCGGGGATCGATGCGATCGTCCTTGAACCGGGTTCGGCGATGCTTTATTTCAGCGGCGTCAGTTGGCGGCGAAGCGAGCGCCTGACGGCGGTGGTTATGCCAAGACGCGGAGAGATTGCCGTCATTACCCCATATTTTGAAGAGCCGAGTGTTCGCGAGTCGATGACATTTGGCGACGACGTCCGGACCTGGCATGAACACGAAAGCCCGTTCGGTCTCGTGGTCGGGATACTCAAAGATCGTGGAATCAACCAGGGCGTCATCGGACTCGAGGATACTGTGCGCTATTTCGTCGTCGAGGGTCTGAAAAAGTCCGCTCGATCGTTTGCGATAACGTCGGCTTTGCCGGTCACGCTCGGTTGTCGCATGTATAAATCTGAAAACGAAATCGCGTTGATGAAAAAAGCCAGTGAAGTCACTTTGACGGCATACGGACATGTTTATTCCAAACTGGAAGCGGGCATGACGCCGGCCGATGTCAACGCGATGATGTTTGCTGCGCAGACGGAATTGGGTGGCGGTGATGTCTGGAACATGGCCTTGTTTGGCGAAGCCAGCGCCTATCCGCATGGCACGAACCAACCACAGGAGATTACGGAAGGACAGATCGTGCTAATGGATTGCGGTTGCAAGGTTGAAGGATACAAATCGGATATTTCACGCACCTTTGTGTATGGCAGGCCAAGCAAAAGACAACGGGAAGTCTGGCAGACCGTTCGCAAGGGTCAGCAAATTGCCTTCGAGACGGCGGTCCTGGGCACGCCCGCCGGCGCCATCGATGATGCGGTGCGGGCCTATTATGAATCGCTCGGTTATGGCCCGGGCTACCAGACACCCGGCCTGAGTCATCGAACCGGTCACGGGATTGGCATGGATGGGCACGAAAGCGTCAACTTTGTCCACGGCGAAACCACGCCGTTGATGTCCGGCATGTGTTTTTCCAACGAGCCGGGTATCTATATCTATGGTGAATTCGGCGTGCGACTGGAAGACTGCTTATACATGACTCTCCAGGGGCCGGCGTGGTTTACCGTGCCCCCGGACAACCTGGATGACCCAATTGGGCGGATGGGGTAGGGGTAGCCCGCATTTTTCACCAAGGCGGTAGACGCCGATGTAACAGGAACTGATGGAGTGGGTATTTTGAGGCGTTGTTCGGTTGATTGCCGATTACAGTTTGTCCATCCGCGTCCATCTACCACGGCCCTGGCTGGTTCTCGGACGCCTGAGCTTGGCCTTCACTCAACCCATAGCTACTACCGCTATGGGTTTCGCTCCAGACCTGCGCTCAGCGGCCCGAGCCCTCACCCAGAATCCGCGATCCTTGGTGAAATATGTGGGCATAACACTATGCGACGCCTTTTTCCTGTTCTGGTGCTTCTTCGTTGCCAGCCAGCAATAGTGGTTCACCCGTTTCCAGCAGCGATTTCAGACTGCAGATTATCGCGCTCCAGCCCTGGCTGACTTGTTCGTAGGTTTTGCTGTCGGCATCAAAATCGTCGTGCACGATACGCAAACGGCACACGCCCGGCATTTCTTCGATTTCGAAAGTCAACCGCGAATGAGATTCGGCCGCCATATCCTCGTCATACAACGCTCTCCATGTGTACGACAGCAACCTGGGCTTGTCTGCCGCGAGAATTTCTCCTTCAACGGCGATTCCTCCGTCATTGGCTCGATTGAAAACAACGGGTGAACCCACCTTCCAGTCGGAATTGATTTCCGTGTTGTGGAAATAGAGTCGGGTAAAGGCCGCGCTGGTCAGCGCTTCCCAGAGTTTTTCCGGCGTGGTGCGGATAAAGATTTCATAAATATATTCGGGTTTGTCGCTCATCATTATTTCTCCAGGTTTTTCTTTAGTGCGGATACGGCGGTCATTTGTCTGCGGGCGTATTTTTTTAGCCAGCGCTCGCTGATCTCATGTACCGGCATGGGATTCAGATAATGGTGTTTCTCTCTCCCGGACCAGTGGGTGACGACCAAATCTGCGTCTTCGAGTATTTGCAGGTGTTTGGAAACCCCTTGCCGGCTGAAACTGGCGTTCTCACACAGTTCATTCAATGTCAGACCGTCACGCGCAAATAACTGATCCATCACTTCGCGACGACTCTTGTTTGCCAGGGCTTTGAATATCTGATCCATCGGGGTTTATAATAGGCAACTAAAAGGTTGCATGTCAAGTGCAATTCACTAATTAACGAACTGCAGGCCAGAGCAATCGGCTTAAGCAGCCGAAAACTTCGTGGTACACTTTGGCGCTTCCCGAGCAGGTAAATAAGTCACAGAACATAAGGTGACATAAGGGATTGGGCGAGATGAGTACACTTTTTGAAAAGCTGAGGCAGAGGAACGTCTTCCGCGTTGCGGCTGCCTACGCGGTGTTGAGCTGGATCCTCCTCCAGGTCGTATCATTGCTGGCGCCAGCCCTGCATTTACCAGACTCGCTGATCACGATCCTCGCTGTAATCCTGCTGCTCGGCCTTTTTCCGTCGCTGATTTTCTCCTGGGTTTATGAGTTAACCCCCGATGGACTGAAGAAAGAGTCCGACATCAGTCACGATCCTGCCTTTAAGCACCAGACCGGGCAAAAGCTCGATGTAGCCGTGATCATCATGCTGGTCATGGCAGTCGGCTTGCTGGCACTGGATCGACTGGTCCTTAGAACAGAAGCACCGACCCTGGCCAGCCATACCGAAAGCACACTTGGCCAGACCGTAGCGGTGCAGCCGGATGATGGCACGATTGACTCTATTGCGGTCTTGCCGTTTTCCGATTTCAGCGCAGGTGGCGACCAGGCACACATGGGTGACGGTATCGCCGACACGATTTTGCATATGCTGGCGCAGGTCGATGGCCTGAAAGTCGCGGCACGGACCAGTTCATTCTCATTTCGGGGTGACGATATCGATATCGCTGCGATTGGCCAAAAACTGAAAGTCGAATCGGTCCTCGAAGGCAGTATCCAGGTTGCTGGTGACCAGTTAAGAATTATTGCGCAATTGGTGCGCACATCAGACCAGACGCATGTCTGGTCCAAGACCTTCGATCGGCCGGCCAGTGATATTTTTGCCATTCAGGATGAAATCGCCAACGCCGTCGTCGAGTCATTTGGAGTCTCCGGCGTTTCACCGCCGACGGTCATGGAATCGGCCCGAACGGACCCCGAAGTCTATGCGAAGGTACTCAGGGCGAAAAACCTGTGGTCGAAACGCACCCGCAAAGCCATCGACGAAGCAATCGTCATGCTAAATCACGCGATCGATCAAGATCCCGCTTACGCGGCTGCACATGCTGAACTGGCGACCGCGCTTGTATTCAGTTCTATTTATGGCATCGCGAATATGGAAACGCTGCGACCAAAAATACGCGAGCATGTCGAAATTGCCCTGCAACTGGATCAAAACAATGCAACAGCGTACGCGGCGCGTGGCCATACCTGGCGATCACCCCAGGAGAACGAACAGGCTCGAGCAGACTACCGGCGAGCTCTTGAGCTTAACCCGAGCGATGTCAACGTGATGAGCTGGCTCGCGGGGGTTAATTTTGAACTGGGCTTTATTGAGGAAGGAAAGGCCCTGATACAACGGGCCTATGTAACTGATCCATTGAAGACCTTCGTGCGTGGCCAGCATGCGTTTTCGCTGGCATTTGCGCAGAATGAACCTCAAGCAGCGATCGAGGTTGCCGAGGAGACCGTTGAACTGGGCATCAATCCCGCCAGGGCCTGGGGCGACCTCGCGCGCCTCTACATGTTCGGCGGTCGCTTTGGGGACTCGGTCAGGGCAACATTTGAACTGGTCAAGCTCAGCCCGGAGAGCCCGCAACCTTATTCGAGGTTGTGGTCCGTTTTGGCCGTGGCGGATTTTGATCTCGCCGATCGCTGGAGACAACAGGCTTTTGAACTCTTTCCTCATCTCAGGCAGGAATCAGACAGCTTTATCGATTTCGAAGAATACGAAACCGCTCTTGAAGTGGCTCTACAGAACGTGCGCGAGAACGATCAGTCGGCGGGGGCGTATGCGGATCTGATTGAAGCCTATGAATTCATGGGCCGATATGAAGAGGCTGCGGCGACCGGAATCAAGGCTTTGCAGCTATTCGGAAAATCGGATGAATCGGAGGAGGTCGATGATTACGAGGGTGGAGTTTCGATGAGCGTCGCTTTCGCGCTCAAAATGCTTGGCAGGGACGCTGATGCCAAACCCTATATGGAAACGGTTCGATCTTTTCGGGAACAGTCAAAAAGTAACCTGGGTTTTTCGACTTTTTTCGAAATCTGGTTCGCTTCGTACGATGAAGATTGGGATGCTATGGCTGACGGACTGGATGCGCTTCAGATCGGTCGACCGATGCTGATGTTTATGCTCATAAGACATCCTTATATGCAGGAAGCGGCGCAGCAACCCAGAATCCGTGCATGGATGGACGAATTTCAGTTGGTTCTCGATGAAGCGGCCGAGGTCATTCGAAACATCGATGATCCCGCGTTTAGAAATCCAGCATTGCTCGTTGCCGATTCGACAGAATAATAGACAAAACCGGCTGCCACTCCGTGTCCAGCAAAAAGAAATTGAGTTCCAGGCTAAGTACTGAAATCACCAGGCGAGATTTCCTCGGTGGCGTGCTGATCGGCGCCGGTGCGGCCTTGCTATCGGCGCCGGCGCCATTATTCGCAGCAAAAGCCCGCCCAAAAGAAGTCTTTTCCGATCCCTGGACCGGTTTTGGCGGTGTCGGGGATTATGCGCGTTCCAATGGCAACACGGCGGCGGTCAGCCAGGCCGCCCACTTAATCCGCGATGGTCATGCGCCAGCACTGGCAGAGACGGCCGAGGATACCGGCGAGATATTCGACCTGATCGTGATCGGCGGTGGCTTCGCCGGTCATGCTGCGGCCTTTCAGTTTCACAAGAAGCATGGCGTCGATGGACGCTGCCTGATTCTCGATAATCACCCGATTTTTGGCGGTGAAGCCAAACAAAACGAATTCGATGTCGATGGATATCGGCTATACGGACCGCAATGTTCAAATGGCTTCGGTCTGCCTACCGGGCGCGATGGCCTGTCCGATGAAATATGGAAAGTCACCGGCATGCCGACCGGGTTTGAGTTTGCAGAACCGGCGTTCGGCAGCTCGAAAGTAGATGCTCCGCTGGATAGCTTCGAGACCATGTACTGGGCCGAACGCAGATTCGATACCGGCTATTTTTTCAAAGACTCCGGTTGGGTTAAAAACCCCTGGCGCGACGAGCTGCGAAACACGCCGTGGCCGGACGGTTTCAGGAAAGACATGATTCGCGCTTTTGAGCAGCGCAAGAAATACTACCAGGGCGATGATTTCGATCGCTGGCTCGACAGCATGTCCTACAAGGACTTGCTGGAAAAAGAGATGGGCCTCGACCCGGGCGTGGCGGAATTCATTGACCCGATACTCGCAATCAGCAGTTATGGTCTTTCCAGTGACGTGATATCCGCCTATGCCGCCTATTTGCTGGCATTGCCGGGAACGACCGCCTATGGATCGTTCGATTTGCTTGATCCGTCACGGGAAGTCAGCTTTAGTTTCCCTGGTGGCAATGCCGGTTATTTGCGGCATATCGTCAGGTACTTGATACCCGATGCGATCGAAGGTGGGGAATCTTCCGAGGACACCTTGAACAATGCGGTGAATTTTACCGCCCTGGATCGACCCGAAAATCCGGTCAGCGAACGGCTTGAAGCGACGGTGATCGATGTCCGCCATGAAGGGCCTGTCGATAGCGCCGACTACGTTCGGGTGGCTTATTACCAGGATGGCAAGGTTCGGAGTCTTCGTGCGAAAGCCGCCGTACTGTCGATCGGCGGCTGGGTTGCACGCAATATCGTCAGCGACCTGCCAGTTGAAATTGCCGCAGCTTACGATGAATTTCATCATGGCCCGGTACTGGTCGTGAATGTTGCTTTACGAAACTGGAAATTCCTCGACCGGCTTGGCATCTCCTCGGCGCGGTGGTTCGAAGGTTTCGGTACTTTCTGCTCGATACGCCGACCGATGATCACCGGTGATAGCCAGCAACCCTTCGACCCGGCCAAACCGACGGTCATGACTTTTTATGTGCCGTTCAATTATCCGGGTCACGGAATCAAGGAGCAGGGCGTATTAGCGCGAAATGAGTTGTTGTCGAAATCCTATGCTGAGTATGAAACGGAAATCCGGCAACAGATGACCCGAATGTTTGGCTCAGCCGGGTTCGATGAGCAACGCGATATCGCCGGCATCGTTCTCAATCGCTGGGGGCACGCTTTTATTGCTCCACAACCGGGTTTCTATTTTGGCAAGGACGGGCAGCCGGCACCCAAGGACGTGGTGCGAAAAGGCTTTGGCCGGATTCAATTTGGTCATTCGGAGCTAGGCGCGAGGATGAATTATCGCAACGCGATTACAGAAGGCGGCAGGGCGGCCGACCAGGTGATGGCAAAATTCTAACAATTCAAGCTGTTGCTTATTTCTCGGGTGGCGTCTCGCTCTCGTACCAGACCTTATCCTCGGTATACAACTCATCTTCCTCGAGGCCTAGTTTCTCGAGGGTGCCTGATTTCTCTGCATGCTCCCTGACCAGACGATCGCAGACGTAGTCAAAGTAAGTAGTGGAGCCATCGAATTCATCGATGACTTCAGCCGTCGATCGACGATCGCGCTCCTCTCTTTTGTCATCGCTAACCGCTGGAGCCACGGGCCCACCCGTTTCTTCACTGCGCCGGGGGCCACTGCGCCGATCTACATAGTGCTGATACTGGCAGTCACAGGTTTCAACGTCACAGTCTTCCAGCGGCATGGCCGGAGCCTCCTTCGACAGGAAACGAATGCCCTTCAGGGCGCTCGCCGTAACGCAGGAGTTTGCAGAGGATTTTATGGATACGGCGTGGTATGGGCTCGCCGGTGCTTTCTTGTCTTTGTGATCCGGACGAGACTGATCCACCGTCTTGCCCTTCAAAACGGACTGGAGGATTCTGAAAACGCCAGTGGGGCTGGTGGTACCCATAAAATTTCTCTGAGTTGTATGCCGCGTCTATTCTGCACAGCCTCGTATCACGATCCCGGAAGTATTTCACATTAGCAAAAGATTTTGTAACAGATCGTACCCGGGTATACGATATTTTTTGGGTGTAAATAGGGTGTTTGTGCTATCGCCCAACAAAAAAGCCCGCGATAGCAGGCTTTTTCGTTTGTCTCCGGTTGTCCTGGTGCTTGCTCAGAAATTGAAACTCAGGCCAATCGATACGACCGGATAGGCCTTGTAGTTGCTCAGGGCGCTTTGTAGCTCAGTCGTTTCAGCTACGAGATCGGCCTGGAAATTCGGATCGCCACTGATTGGGCCACTCGCGGTCATGCCGACTATAGGTTCGTCCTGCCAAAGCACACCAACGTCAAAATTCAGGCCAAGGGTGTTGGCTATCCGAAAGTCGGCGCCAACGCCCAGGTATGGAGCGGTCTTTTTGAATTTTACCGAAGCATTGAGGGTGCCAACTTCGGCGGCTGTGTAAGTCATGCCACCAATGTTA
>JAPUHG010000313.1 GCA_027297845.1 Gammaproteobacteria bacterium
GCGTCCGGCGCTTTTACCGGTGAGATATCGAGTGCGATGCTAGCCGATGTGGGCTGCACCCACGTCATCGTCGGCCACTCGGAAAGACGCGCGCTTTATCACGAAGACGATGCCCTGGTGGCCAGGAAGTTCGTTGCAGCACAGCAGGGCGATCTTGTGCCGATACTCTGTGTCGGAGAAATTCTGGAAGAAAGAGAAGCCGCGCAGACATTTGAAGTTGTTGGCCGTCAGCTCGATGCGGTCTTGCATGTTGCCCGGATAGAGGCTTTCGCCAACGCGATAGTCGCTTACGAGCCAGTTTGGGCCATCGGTACCGGATTGACCGCGACGCCGCCGCAGGCACAGGAAGTTCACGGTTTTATACGTGAGCGGTTGGTTACTCAGGATGCTACTATAGGCGGTTCCGTACGCCTGCTTTATGGCGGTAGCGTCAAGGCTGCAAATGCGGCGGAATTATTTGCGGAGGAAGATGTGGACGGCGGCCTGGTCGGCGGCGCATCGCTGAAAGGTGACGAGTTCGCGAAAATCTGTGTCGCGGCCGATTGAATTTAGAGATTAGAGAGACATCATGCTACAAACTGGAATACTGATACTTCATGTTTTCGTCGCGGCCAGCCTGATCGGCCTGGTCCTGCTGCAACGAGGAAAAGGGGCGGAGGCCGGAGCGGCCTTCGGCGCCGGTGCATCAGGGACCGTGTTTGGCGCCCAGGGTTCGGCGAATTTCCTGTCCCATACAACGGCTGTACTGGCGGCCCTGTTTTTCATGACCAGTTTGACCCTGGCCTATTTCAGCAGTCAGACAACCGAGCCGCTCAGCGTTCTTGAGCAGGAAATGGCGATCGAAGCCGGGCTATCCGATGAGCCTGTTGAGCTGTTCCCGACGGAGCAGACGGGCGATGATTTGCCGGCGTTGCTCGACCTTGAACAGAACGACGATGCACCAGTGACCACCGATGAGGAGGGCGCTGGTTAAAATCCCCTGCTGCCGATGTGGTGGAACTGGTAGACACGCTGTCTTGAGGGGGCAGTGGCGAAAGCCGTGCCGGTTCGAGTCCGGCCATCGGCACCAAGTAGGGACTTTCCGAAATACCATTGCCTGTACGCTGTAGCCTGTTAAAATTCAACGGCAGAGTCGGCTGCAGGCCGACCGGATCATCATAAAAAGGACGAGCTCGCATGCTGGCGAATTACCTTCCGGTTCTGATCTTTCTGGCGATTGCCGGTGTTCTGGGAGTGGTGCTGTTGCTAATGGGTTTTCTTCTTGGACCGCATCGGCCGGATCCGGAAAAGCTCTCTCCATACGATTGCGGCTTCGAAGCATACGAAGATTCACGCATGAAGTTCGATGTTCGTTATTACCTGGTAGCGATCCTGTTCATTATTTTCGATCTCGAGATAGCCTTCTTTTTCCCATGGGCGGTAAGCCTGGATAAGGTCGGCATGTTCGGTCTCGCATCGATGGGCGTGTTCCTTTTTATCCTGACTATCGGCTTTATTTACGAGTGGAAAAAAGGTGCGCTGGAATGGGATTAGAACCAGACGCCGTTGAGAAAATCCTTGACCCTGATCTAAAAAGTCACGGCTGGGTAACCACCAGTGTCGATGCGGTGGTGAACTGGGCGCGTACCGGTTCGATGTGGCCGGTCACCTTCGGTTTGGCGTGTTGCGCAATCGAGATGATGCATGCGGGCGCGGCGCGCTATGACCTGGATCGTTTTGGGGTTATTTTTCGCCCCAGTCCGCGGCAATCGGATCTCATGATTGTTGCCGGGACCCTGGTCAACAAGATGGCCCCGGCCCTGCGCAAAGTCTACGACCAGATGGCCGAGCCGCGCTGGGTGATATCCATGGGTTCGTGTGCGAACGGCGGTGGCTATTATCACTATTCCTATTCGGTGGTCAGAGGCTGCGATCGAATCATCCCCGTTGATGTTTATGTACCGGGCTGTCCACCGACGGCCGAAGCGCTGATCTATGGAATATTGCAACTGCAGAACAAGATCCGACGCACCAATACGATTGCGCGTTAAGGCCAATAACAAGTAATGAACAAAAAAACCACCCTCCTTGCTGGCAATGTCGAGCAGAAATTCGGTGAGCGGATTGCTCGGGTCGAATCGACAACCGGCGAAGCGGTGTTCGAGGTAGAACCGGAGAATCTTCTGGAGGTATGCCAGGCATTACGCGACGAGGAAGCATTTTCCTTTGACACGCTGATCGATGTCTGTGGGGTGGATTACCTGCATTACGGGATTAGTGAATGGCAAACAAATGAAGCGAGCGAGTCCGGATTCAGCCGCGGTGTCGCAGGAAGTGACGAAACGGAGCTGCCTAAAGAGAAAACCCAATACGAGCCGCCAAGACGATTTGCGGTCGTCTACCACTTGCTGTCGGTGGAGCGTAACCACAGACTGCGTTTGAGAGTTTTTCCGCATGACGAAGAGACGCCCATCATTGATTCCGTATGTCCAATCTGGAGCTCAGCCGACTGGTTTGAACGCGAGGCATTCGATCTGTTTGGTATTTTGTTTGATGGTCACCCGGACTTGCGGCGGATTCTTACCGATTATGGATTCATCGGCCATCCGTTCAGGAAGGACTTTCCGCTGATCGGTAACGTAGAGGTTCGTTACGACCCCGAGCTTGGTCGAGTCGTTTATGAACCGGTGACCATAGAGCCACGCACGCTGGTGCCGAAAGTCATCCGCCACGACGACAGATTTGCCTCGTTCAGGGAGAAGGGGCAGGACGATGGCTGAAATCCAGAATTTCACCTTGAATTTTGGGCCGCAGCATCCGGCTGCGCATGGCGTGCTTCGCCTGATCCTGGAAATGGATGGTGAGGTCATAAAAAAGGCTGATCCACATGTGGGTCTGCTGCACCGGGCCACCGAAAAACTGGCCGAAAGCAAACCCTTTAACCAGACCATCGGCTATATGGATCGTCTGGATTACGTATCGATGATGTGCAACGAACACGGTTACGTACTGGCGATCGAAAAATTAATGGGCATCACACCGCCGATACGAGCGCAATATATCCGCGTAATGTTCGATGAAGTCACTCGCGTGATGAATCACCTGATGTGGCTGGGGACGCACGCGCTAGATGTCGGGGCGATGACAATTTTCCTGTATTGCTTCCGCGAACGCGAAGACCTGATGGATTGCTACGAAGCGGTCTCGGGTACCCGGATGCACGCGACCTATTATCGACCCGGTGGCGTCTATCGCGATTTGCCGGATGATATGCCTCGTTTTTTGCGGGTCGAAAAAATAAGAAGCGAAAAGGACGTCAAACGGCTGAACATGAACCGTGAGGGTTCGATGCTCGATTTCCTGGAGTCTTTCTGTGACGGTTTTCCGGCTCATGTCGATGAATACGAGACCTTGCTTACCGATAACAGGATCTGGAAGCAGCGGACCGTGAACATCGGTGTCGTAACACCGGAGCGTGCGAAGCAACTGGGTTTCACCGGCCCAATGCTCAGAGGCTCTGGTGTGGAATGGGATCTGCGCAAGAAACAGCCATACGAAGTTTATGATCGCATGGATTTCGATATTCCGGTGGGCGTGAACGGTGATTGTTACGACCGCTACCTGGTGCGTGTCGAAGAGATGCGCCAATCCAACCGGATCATCAAACAATGCATAGCCTGGCTGCGGGACAACCCCGGCCCGGTGATGATCGACGATCACAAGGTCGTACCGCCGACGCGTGTGGAAATGAAGGGCGACATGGAGTCATTAATCCATCATTTCAAATTATTTACCGAGGGCTATTGCGTACCCGAAGGTGAAGCCTATGCCGCGATCGAACATCCGAAGGGAGAGTTT
>JAPUHG010000314.1 GCA_027297845.1 Gammaproteobacteria bacterium
CCGCTTTTTCATAGTCTCGTGTGTCTGAGGATACATCCATGCGTTCGATCAGGCCATCGATGACCAAGTTGCTTTTGCCTTCGAGGAATAGCAACACATCGGCAATGTCCTTCGCGTACTCCTGTTCGTTGATCAAGCCGACACAAGGAGCCGAACACCTTTTTATCTGGTATTGCAAACAAGGTCGACTGCGATTTGCAAAATAGGTGTTTTCACAAGGTCTGATCAAAAATAATTTCTGCAGATAGCTCAGGGTCTCCCTGACCGCGTGCGTACTTGGATACGGACCAAAATATTTCCCCGATTCTTTGCGCGCACCACGGTAAAAACTCAGCCGTGGAAATGCGTGATCCGTGCTGACGTAGATATAGGGAAAACTCTTATCGTCCCTGAGCAGAACGTTGAAACGAGGCTTGAATTTCTTGATCAAGTTGTATTCAAGCAACAACGCCTCGGTTTCGGTTGCGGTCACCGTTATGTCGACATCGCAAACCTGGCCAAGCATGCGGAATGTCTTGGCCGTTTGCGCCCTGCCCTGAAAATAGCTGCTAACGCGGCGTTTCAGATTTCGGGCTTTGCCGACATACAACACCTCATCATCAGCACCCAGCATTCGGTAAATGCCAGGCTTGCTGGTCAGGCGCGCCAGAAAGGGCTTCGCGTCAAACGCCGGCTTGTCCGTTTTCTTTGTCACCGTGTGGTCAGCCCGGCCAGCGATTTAGCCCGTTTAAACACCCTCAGAAACATCTCCCGGTTCAGACGGCGTGTCTGGGTGTTGTAACGGCTGCAGTGATACGAATCCACCAGGCGAAAATTCTGCAGTTTGTGCTCGGCCCCGTGCGCGAATGGAAAGGCAGACAATTTCTGGCGGCAGGCTTTGAGAACCGCGCGGTGAGCAATGGTCCCAAGCGCAAGTACTACCGATGAATCTGGCAACCGATCGAGTTCGGAAGCCAGGTAAACGTTGCAGGTATTGATTTCGTCACCGGTGGGCTTGTTCTCCGGTGGCAGGCACTTGACGGCATTGGTTATCCGGCAACCGAAGAGTTCGAGCCCATCATCGACTGCTGTTGCGTCTGCCTGGCTGGCAAGCCCCAGATCGAACAGCGTCTGGTACAACAGTATGCCCGCGTAGTCGCCGGTAAAGGGTCGGCCTGTTGCATTCGCGCCGTGCATCCCCGGGGCCAGCCCGACAATCAGCAGACGTGCGTTATCGTCACCGAAGGGTGCGACTGGCCGCGCATGATAGTCGGGATACTGATCCGCCACCTTGTCCAGAAAATCAGCCAGCCGCGGGCACCTTCGGCACTCGATGGAGAATTCCTCATTTTTCATAAGGGTGATAGCCCGCCTATTTCACCGAGGCGGTGGACGACGATGTACAAATTATAAACAGCAATCAACATGACAATGCCTCAACATACCTGAACCATTCGTTTCTGGCACCCGGCGGCTACCGCCTTGGTGAAATAGGCAGGCCAGTATGAAGCGAGAATGAGGGAATCAGCAATGCCCCAGGCGCATGTCGCCGGGATCGCTGGCGCCCAGGGTCGCGGCGCCCGTTCTTAGCCCGGACTATTCATGAATGCGCCAGCGCCCTTGCATGATCCTTGCCCGCACACGGGATTTTCCTCCTTCGGAAATACACACCGATATTCCGCTCGGTCCGAAAATCCCGTGTCCGAACAATGCTCTGTGCAATCATCGCGACGATTCATGAATAGGCCGGGCTAGCAAGCCTTTGTCCTGCATGCGCAAACCCGCGGTAATGAGCTCGGCGGAATGCTTCAGGCTGAGCTTTAAGCGGATTCGGTAGCGGTACGTACTAACCGTCTTTGGGCTCAATCCGAGTTTTGTCGCTATTTCCTTGGCGCTGAGGCCGGCACACACCAGGCGCAATACCTGGAGTTCACGAGGTGATAAGCGTTCGATGGGCAATCCCTGTGGCCGAACCGGATCGTGTATTAACGCCCTGGCAACAGCGGGCGAGGCATAACTGTGGCCTTTCGCCACTGACTCCAGCGAAGACTTCAGTTCGCGGTATGGACAGGCGGCAGTCAACAGGCCGGCTACGCCAAGATCGATCAGGTGTCGAAGATATACGGGACGGCCCTCTTCGGAGATGCAAACAAGGTTTTTGAAACCGCGAGCAGACAAAGCCCTGGCGAGTTGCTGAATATCAACCAGTGGATGTCTTTCCCGGGCGAGCACGACATCTGGCCACAACTTCTCCGTTTGCTGGATACAGTTCGCCAGATTCTTGGTCTGAGAGATCACCCGCATTCTTCCCATCCGTGAAATCATCTCGGCAAGTGCGAAGCGAGTCAGCGGTTCCGGGTCAAGGAGCAGGATATTGAGATGCGGGGACATGAATCACATGCTAGGCAGAGCGATTGCCTGACTACAGTCAACAATCTGTCGATTGCGCGCGAATAATCCGCATATTTCAAAAAAGCGATAGCCAGATCGGTGAAACAGGCGGTTCAGTCGGTAAATTGACGCGCAGGGCTTCTCATCCGACCATCTGATCTGGCATGGTCAACCAATGCGCTTACTCCTGTTCAATAAGCCGTTTCGATGTCTCTCGCAATTTACCGATACGGAAAAACGCGCCACGCTGGCCCGCTGGATAGACCAGAAAGGTATTTATCCCGCTGGCAGGCTGGATTTCGATTCGGAGGGACTGTTGCTTCTGACCGACCACGGCGGACTTCAGGCGCACATTTCGGATCCAAAATACAAATTGGAAAAAATCTACCTGGTACAGGTCGAGGGCAGCCCATCGGAGGATGCTCTTGGCGCCCTGCGCACCGGCGTCAAAATCAAGGGTGGACTGGTTCATGCGGGCGCAGCTCGGTCTGTGCCCGAACCACCGCCATTGTGGCCACGGACTCCACCGGTTCGCTATCGTAAGTCGGTGCCGGATCACTGGATCGAACTGATGATCGATCGCGGGCTCAATCGTCAGGTCAGGCGGATGACGGCAGCGGCAAGCTTGCCGACCCTGCGCCTGATCCGAACAGCGATCGGACCGTGGTCGTTGGGAGAGCTGATGCCAGGCCAGTGGCGTGAGCTATCCGGCGAGAAACTGGCTCGCGATATTAAAGATCTGGGTTGGCGATTGACCTGAAGTTCTTGCCGGTGATGCGCATCGCGAGTTCAAGGGCCTGTTCATAATTGAGCCGCGGATCCACCTGCGACTTGTACGATCGCGCCAGATCCGCATCGGTCAGTCCGCGCGCCCCGCCGGTACACTCCGTTACATCTTCACCGGTCATCTCAAAATGCACGCCTCCGAGGTGGCTGTCCATGCGCTGGTGAATATCGAAGGAAATTTCCAGTTCATCCAGGATGTTGTCAAAACGCCTGGTCTTGACCCCATCCGCGGTAATTTCAGTATTGCCATGCATGGGATCGCAACACCACAGCACTGGCGATCCAGTGGCCTGGGCGGCTCGAATCAACGGGGGTAAACATTTCCTGATCTGGCTGACCCCAAACCTGTGAATGAGCGTAATGCGACCCGGTTCATTCAGTGGGTTCAGTATTTCGATCAGTTTCTGCAGCGTTTCTCCGGCCATGCCGGGTCCGACCTTGATGCCAATCGGGTTGGCGATACCCCTGAAATATTCGACATGCGCGCCATCCAGATCACCGGTGCGCATGCCAATCCACGGGAAATGGGTCGTCAGGTTATACCAACGCTCCCTGCGCGGAATGAAACGGGTCTGAGCCTGCTCGTACGGGAGATGCAAGCCTTCGTGGCTGGTAAACATCGCAGCCCGTGTGGTTTGATGTATGGGACGACCGGAAATGGACTCGAAGAAATCCATTGAATCGCTAATCGAGCTAACGATCCGTCTGTATTCCTGTTCCAGGGACGAGTGGCTGGCAAAATCCAGATCCCAGTATTCCGGATGATGCAAATCGGCAAATCCACTGTCGACCAGCGCGCGTATGAAATTCAGTGACAGCGAAGCTCTTTCGTACCCCTCCAGCATCAATTCCGGGTCCGGGGTTCGCTCCTCCGCAGTGAATCCATCTTTGTTGATCAGATCTCCGCGATAGGTGGGCAATGAAATCCCGTCGCGAGTTTCGGTTTCTGTCGAGCGAGGCTTGGCGTACTGTCCTGCAATCCTGCCCACGCGAACCAGCGGTTTCTTCAGCCCATAGAGCAGAACCAGGCTCATCTGCATCAGGATTTTCAGTTTTTTTGCAATCAGCTCCGAATTGCATTCATCGAATCGCTCCGCGCAATCGCCGCCTTGCAGCAGAAACCGTTCGCCCCGCTGCGCTTCGGCCAGTTCCATTTTGAGCCGTTCGATCTCCCAGGACGTTACCAGCGGCGGCAGACGGCTGAGGCGTGACAACACATCTGCGACCTTGTCTTCGTCGGGATAGGGCAACATCTGGCTCGCTTTCCGGGTCTGCCAGCTTGCCGGGTGCCAGTCCGCTTGCATGGGGTTTCTGCTCATCTGGGCATATTAGTCGTTTTGCATGCAGGAGCCTATGGAAAATCGCGGGTTCTGTTGGCACAATGCGCTTCCTGTTGGCCCACCTTAGCCGGCCCGGACGCAAACTTTGTGGCCAGGTAAACAGGTCGTCACAATTGGAGCAGGTAGATGCATCGAATACTCGTACTCGGCGCCGGCAAGATAGGTACCTTGATCAGCGGCCTGTTGGCCGATTCCGGTGATTATCAAATTCACCTTGCGGATATCGATGGCGAAGCCGCCAGATCGGTTGCCGTAGCGCATGGACTGGACAAGGTAACTGCCTTTGAACTGGATGCTACCGACCCGGTCCAGTTGGCGGGACAGATCGATGATAATCCGGTTGATGCGGTCGTTTCCGGTTTGCCCTATTTTTGCAACGAGTCAGTTGGCCAGGTTGCGAAAGACAAGGGGATTCACTATTTCGACTTGACCGAAGATGTTTCGGTTACCAAGGCGATCAGAAAAATTGCCCAGGGTGCGGATCGCGCTTTTGTTCCACAGTGCGGTCTGGCGCCGGGATTTATCAGCATCGCGGCCAACGAATTGATCCGTCATTTTGACGAACTGCGCTCGGTAAAACTCAGGGTAGGTGCCCTGCCCCAACATCCGAACAATGCGCTTAAATATTCACTGACCTGGTCTACCGATGGGGTTATCAACGAGTATGGCAACATGTGCCATGCGGTCGTCAACGGCGAGTTGGTGGATGTACTGCCGCTGGAGGGGCTGGAGGAGATTGAGCTCGATGGCACGCTTTACGAAGCCTTCAACACCTCGGGTGGATTGGGCTCTCTGGCAGAGACCTATGCCGGTCAGGCGACGACCATGGATTACAAGACCATACGTTACCCGGGTCACTGTGCACAAATGCGGTTGTTGATGAACGACCTCAAACTCAACGAAAACCGGGGCATGCTAAAGCAAATTCTGGAAAATTCAGTGCCCCATACATTACAAGACGTGGTCATCATCTACACTGCGGTGAGCGGTATGCAAGACGGCCGCCTGTGCGAAGAGAATTACGTTAACAAGGTCTACCCGGCAATGATTGCCGGGCGCCTTTGGTCGGCAATTCAGGTTACGACCGCCGCCGGTATTTGTAGCGTACTTGACCTGGTGGTCTCCAATGCCGGGCACTACAAAGGCTTGGTTCGGCAGGAAGATTTTCGTCTCAAAGACATACTCGACAATCGATTTGGCAAGTATTTTGCGCAAGGGGGTAGCAGCGCTGCTTCCATGCGGGCAATTGCAACCGGCGCAACCGGTCATGACAACGGGCTCAGTGGAGATGCCTCATGAATGAAATATTAAAGGCCCTGGGGCTTGAGGAATTGAATCCGGGCGCCTGGGCTGGTGAGGAAGGCTGGCTGCCGGGGTCTGATAAAAATGTGCTTGATTCCGTCAATCCGGCAACCGGAGAGGTAATTGCCACGGTCAGGTCGGCGACGGCCGAGGATTACGAAAAAGTCATGAGCCAGGCGCAGAAGGCTTTTCTCGAATGGCGCATGATTCCTGCACCGAAGCGCGGAGAAGCGGTACGCTTGATCGGCGAAGAATTAAGGAAATACAAAGACCCTCTGGGTAGTCTCGTGTCTCTCGAGATGGGAAAAATCAAAGCAGAGGGCGATGGTGAAGTTCAGGAGATGATTGATATTGCCGATTTTGCGGTCGGCCAGTCGAGAATGCTTTATGGCTATACGATGCATTCGGAAAGACCGCAGCACCGGATGTACGAGCAGTGGCACCCATTCGGTATCGTCGGAATCATCAGCGCATTCAATTTCCCGGTCGCGGTGTGGTCGTGGAACGCCTTTCTGGCCGCGATTTGCGGTGATGTGTGTGTCTGGAAGCCATCGCCAAAAGCACCACTGTGCGCGCTTGCGGTACAACACATCTGCAATCGGGTTTTTAGCGAACACGGCTACCCGGCTATTTTTCAGACTTTTATCGATGGCGACAACTCGCTCGTCGATGCCTTCGTGGACGACCCTCGCGTCGATCTCATGTCCTTTACCGGTTCTTGTGCAATTGGACGTCAGGTGGGTCATCGGATTGCCAAGCGCATGGGACGCTCGTTGCTGGAGCTTGGTGGAAACAACGCCGTCATTGTGGATGAAGACGCAAACATGGAACTGGCGGTTCCTGCAATTGCCTTTGGCGCGGTTGGTACCGCGGGCCAGAGATGTACCAGCACCCGACGTGTCATCGTCCACGCGAGTCGCGCGGAAGAATTGGAAAAGCATCTGGTGCATGCCTATCGACAGGTCAAGATTGGCAACCCGTTGGAGGCCGACACGCTGATGGGACCGTTAATTGATGAGCAATCGATCAAAAGATTCCAGGTCGCACTTAAACGTGTGGAAGATGCTGGTGGTGAAGTCCTGTGCGGTGGAAAAGTACTGGATGGGCCTGGCAATTTTGTTGAGCCTGCCATTGCTCGTGCCGAAAATGACTGGGACATTGTTCAGGAAGAGACCTTTGCTCCGCTCCTTTACATCATCAGGTATACCAGTTTTGAACAGGCAATGGCGATGCACAATAACGTCGACCAAGGTCTTTCTTCGGCTATTTTCACGAACAATTTGCAGCATGCAGAAACGTTTTTGTCGGCCATCGGCAGCGATTGCGGAATTGCCAGTGTGAACATCGGCACATCCGGCGCAGAAATTGGCGGCGCTTTCGGTGGTGAAAAAGAAACCGGTGGTGGGCGCGAATCAGGGTCGGATTCGTGGAAGGCCTATATGCGCCGGCAGACCAATACCATCAACTGGAGCAAGGAACTGCCGCTTGCCCAGGGTATCAAGTTCGATCTCGGCTGAGCGATGCGAAAATCTGCCAGGAAAACGGGCCTTACGGCCCGTTTTTTGTACTCGTTTATTCTGTGATGGTATCGACCGGACTTTCGACAGGTTCCTGATCTCCTGACAGATCGGCGTAGATGACCGATACCAATGTATCTCCGTTGATAAAATTCCAGTCCCAGACCTCGTTCATGCTCTCGGTAAGTTGTGCTGCGATTACTTCTTCCAGAGTGCTCCCCCGTGCAATCAGGTCGGCGACTGCGTTGCGCACGGTCTGCAAGATGTCGAAGTAGTCGACCAGGTCCTGC
>JAPUHG010000315.1 GCA_027297845.1 Gammaproteobacteria bacterium
CTCAGCGCCACGGCCTCGGACAATATGACGATGATTTCGGGGTCGCTCTTGCCGGGCCGCGATGCTTCGAGTTCATCGATCGCCTGCGCGAAAGCGGCCCTCGCCGCCGGATCGAAGCTGCGGTCATATTTCAAAAAGCTGCTCCGTACAACATCCAGATCCTGCTTCCACGCCTCGATTCGATTGACCGGCTGCGGATAGACGGGCAGCTTCTGCAGATCGAACGGGTACGAGCCTTCGCCTTCGACGAGCCGGCCGGACATCGTCTTTGGCCCGTACCTGGCGTCGAATACAACCCGCGCTTCGCCGACTTTCAGTTCGAAGTGCAGGTCGGCGGCATCGACCCGAATCTCGCTTAGAGCGAGGGGTTCGGTGCCCGGCAGGTCGATCGATCCCTGCCAACCCCCCTTCACCTGCGTCAGCGTAACGCCGATTTTCGTCAGACGGGCCGGCGTCTCGGCGATAAACCCTTCCCAGCTTCCTTCGAGGCTGGCCGGCGCCGAAACCGCAGCAGATGGTGCAGATAAAGAAAAGGCAAGCCCGATCAACAGACAGCAAGTGGGAAATCCGATATTTCGCATCTACATACCTCCGGCGATGATTTATCGTGTTTGACGCCCCGGTTGGCGCAAAGGTTGTAATCCTAACAAGGAAGTACGTTGCGGATGCGGCTATGAAGGGGTTTCTCCGTGCCGCGGCGGGCCGCTCTCGGCCATCTCCCGCAAGGGGACTTCCTTCGGTCGCCTGGCGCCTACGGCACTTGCACATCCATGTGCTTCAGAATCTCACCCGCAACGCGGGTTCTCATCCACACCGGCCAAAAAAAAGCCCGCCACAAGGGCGAGCTTTGTTATTGGTAGAGGCGGCGGCTTCGACGGGTTTCTTTTTGCCTGATTTAGAGGGTCACTCACCTCAAAAATTGGCAATCAGTTCTAAACATACCTGAAGTAATATAGCGCTTATTAGTAACTCACAGTTAGTAGCAGTTGATTCAAGGCACTCATATTGTAAACATAGGTCCCGATAATCTAACCTTGGCGCACCGCTAAAAACACAAGGCTCAAAATCTCACAGTGAGTAACTTAATTCGAATAATCCTGGTGTCCTTTTTTTTGTTCAGCATGCTACCGAGCCTGGTGCATGCAGATGCCATCATCGTGCCACGGGCCATGTTTGCTTCCACCATCGTTGAGTATTTTGTGGAAGACGATCATGTAAGGGTTGAACTTGAAATTGGCATGCAGGATTTGCAGGCATTCCGCAATATTTTGCCTGAATCAATCTATGCGAAGCTGGGGAATCCGACCGCGTCTGTGGAGGAACGTCTCGAGCTGTTTTTCGGTCGCGACCTCGCCATCTATTATGGGAACAAGGCATTGAAAGGCACTGTGATGAAGATGGGGCCGGGCACACGTGTCAAGCGCGATGCAGTATCTGGTCTGCCTTTGCCCGGGGATGGCGAAGAGCCGGAAGTGGTGGTGCTGGCAAGTCTGCTTTTTCCGTTTGAACGACAACCGGATAGCCTGACATTGTTAGCGCCGGCCGCAACGGGTATGGCAAGCATCGGCTACGTGCTTTATCACAAGGGCGTGGCGGTCAATGATTTCCGTTTTCTTAGCAGTGGTTACACGGTCAACCTCGATTGGGAGGACCCCTGGTACTCACACTTCACGCAACGCCTGTTGCGGCGCAAGTATTTTTCCCCGATGGCCGGATTTATCTATATTGAACCCTTTGAGGTGCGCAAGGAGATCATTGTTCGACCGGCAGATATCCAGCGTCGATATGACCTGGGTCTGGAGGGCGTGGAAACCATAACTCCGCAAATGCAGGACGGGGTGAAACAGGGCATCGTCAAGTATCTTGCGGAATATTTTCAGCTGACGATTGATGGTCGGGCCGTGGAAGCGACACTAACTCGGGTGAATTTCCTGGCGCGGACCCTGCGCAGCAGTGTGGTCGTTGATGGACAGGATATTCCTTTGTTGGCGGCTACCGTTGGGGTGATCTACGTGGTTCCAACACAGGGTCTGCCACAGGAGGTGGAAATGGAGTGGAATCTGTTCACTGAGCGTATGCAAATTGTGTCAGCCTCCGCGGTTGATCAGGCCGGACCGTTGCCAATGTTCCTTGAGCCAGATTTCAATATCTTAAGATGGGAAAACTTCCTCCAGTTTCCGGAGTTGCCGACACTGGTAGATATTCGTCGACCACCCGGTGGTGTGCAAAATCTTGCTGGCTGGGGGCGGTGGGTTTTTGGTGTGATCGCGGTTTTGGCGCTGTTTTTGGTGTTGCGGGCTTTTCAGGATCAACGCAAACTCCGGACCGGTGCCGCTATATTGTTCATCGCTGCAACAGCGTTGGTTGTATGGTCAATGAAGACTTGGAACGATGTGAGAATGGACGATACGCGGTTAAAGGAACTGGCGGGTGGGTTGTTGCACAATGTCTACCGCGCGTTCGACTACCGCGGCGAGGAACAGATTTATGATGTGCTGGCCAAAAGTGTCACTGGTAACTTGCTGAATGATGTTTACCTGGAGACCCGCAACGGCCTGGTGTTGGCTAGTCAGGGCGGCGCGCAGGCAAAGGTCAAAAATATCGAAATGCTGGAAGTCCGGCAGATCGGTGAGAATGATGATGGACTGCTGGTCGAAGCACGCTGGAATGTGGCGGGTTCGGTCGGACATTGGGGCCATATTCATCAACGCACCAATGCCTATCATGCCAGGTTGACGCTAAGGGATATTGACGGTGCCTGGAAATTAACCGGCCTGGACATCCTCGAGGAGGAAAGGCTTTAGGATGCCAGGTATACAGATTTCGAATTTGAAATTCAGCTATGTATCTGTTGGCGGATTCCGCATGCACATACCACGGTTAGACATCTTAGCAGGCGAATGCGTAGCCATTGTTGGCCCCTCCGGATCCGGGAAAACCACACTGCTAAACCTGATGGCGGGAACGTTTGTTCCACGATCAGGTGAGATCATCGTTGCCGGTCAGCGACTGGACGATATGACCGAAGCTGCGAGACGCCGATTCCGGATTGACCGGGTCGGACAGGTTTTCCAGGCATTTGAGTTGCTGGAATACCTGTCGGTAAGCGAAAACATCCTGTTGCCACGACTAATAGATCCGCAAGGCAGGAATAATTCTGATGCGCAGCAACGGATCCAGTCATTACTGGCATCGGTTGGCTTGCAGGACAAGGCCAATAAAAGACCGGCCGAATTATCCCACGGCGAACGCCAGAGGGTGGCGGTGTGTCGCGCCATGTTCAATCGCCCACATTTACTGCTGGCCGATGAACCCACCGGAAATCTGGACCAGGCCAACAAGCAGAAAGTGGTTGAACTGTTGATACGCCAGGCCAGGGAGCATGACAGTATGTTGCTGATGGTCACCCACGACCACAGTATGCTGGACGCCTTCGAGCGGGTAATTGATTTTGCTGAACTGGTAGAAAACAGATGACGGGCCCATTTTTTCTGGGCTTGCGTTATTTACGTTTCCACCGCTTCAAGTCGTTGGTGCTGCTGGCTTCCGTGTCATTGATGATGTTTCTGCCGACCGCTACACGTTTGCTGGTGGCAGACAGTGCCACGGCGCTGACAGCCCGTGCGCAGGCAACACCGCTACTGCTGGGCGAGCGTGGCGGGGAACTGGAGCTGGTTCTCAATTCCTTGTATTTCCATGCCGAACAGCCACCGGCCCTGCCTTACTCAGCGCTCGATGACGTTGAGGCTTCAGGCCTCGCCAACGGTATCCCGCTTTACATCCGGTTTCGGTCCCGGGGTGCGCCAATTGTTGGTACCAGCCTGGAATACTTTGAGTTTCGCAATCTCCAGTTAGCCGGTGGCCGCATGATGGGGCTGTTGGGTGAAGCCGTGGTGGGTGCCAATGTTGCCCGTGAGCAGGACGTCGGCCCCGGGGACCATCTGGTGTCGTCGCCTGAAACAGTATTTGACTTGGCCGGCGTATACCCGCTGAAGATGCAGGTGGTAGGAGTGCTGGCGCGTTCCGGTTCACCCGATGATGATGCAGTTTTTGTGGATTTTCGCACGGCCTGGGTAATACGGGGCCTGGGGCATGGCCACGAGGATCTTGCACAGGGTGATTCCAGCGGTTCGGTACTCAGTCGCAACGAGGAAACGATCACTGCCAATGCCGCATTGAAACAATTTAACGAAATAACGGCTCAAAATGTCAGGGATTTTCATTTTCATGGTGACACCAGCGAATTCCCACTAAGCTCGGTCATTATCGTGCCACCCGATGATAAAAGTGCAACGCTATTACGTGGCCGCTATCAAAACCATGAGTCGGGTTATCAGGTGCTG
>JAPUHG010000316.1 GCA_027297845.1 Gammaproteobacteria bacterium
AAAAAAATAGCTGCTTTATGTTGAATAACTCGAAAAAAGGCGTTCGATGAGCGCCTTTTTTAGGTTAGGTTCAGGTTTGCACGCTATGATGGAGTCATGCGCAAACTAGTGTTCTTGTTGTTGCTGTTCTCTTTACCCGCCGCCGCGGTCACGATGTACCGCTGGGTCGATGATAATGGCCTTGTGCATTATTCGGACACGCCAGTCCCGGGGGCGATCGCGATCGAAATCAACGAAGTGCAGGGTTTTAAACCGGAGCCGCTGTATCAAAGTGAGGCATCGACCGGAACCCAGGACATCGAAAGTAGCAATCGCTATGACAATTTCGCCATTAGCGCGCCCAGCCAGGACCAGGTGTTGTGGAATATCGGCGGCATTCTCAACGTGGTTATCGATATCTCACCCTCGCTGCGAAACGGTGACACGATTGCCCTCTACTATGATAGCCAGCTGATGTCGGCGCCAGGAAGCCGGCGGCGAAGCTATGTGTTGAATGATGTATTCAGGGGTACGCACACGATTCGTGCCGTTGTGAATAATCGTAATGGCGATGAGGTTCAGCAAGCCGCAGTAATTACCTTTCAGGTGCACCAGACCAGCGTAAGATAAGACCCGCTACAATAATGCCGGAATAAAACGGCAGGCTCCGATTCAGTGACTGAAAAAAATTCATGAGCGTACAGTCGCAACTCATACTCAATGGTCTGAGCGCCGGCGTACTTCTGCTTGATTCCCGGGGCCGCGCCATTTTTTTGAATCCCGCGGCGGAGCAAATACTCGGTTGCAGTCATCAGCATGGGCTTGGCCAAAGTGGCGCCAATCTTTTCCAGCATTGTCCGGCGCTGGTGGAGCTGGCCGCACGAGCGCTGGCAAGCCAGCAGCCTCATGCACTCAGTGGTGTGTCGCTGGAACCGCGGCCAGGTCTGCCGGAAGGTCACCTTATCGATTGCAACGCCGTGCCGGTGGATATTGAAGGCGCCGGCGGCTTGCTGATCGAGCTGGTCGATGTAACCCGACGAGAGAAAATTTCCAGAGAGAACGCCCTGCTTGACCAGCATGGCGTAAGCCGAACAATGATCCGGCAACTGGCCCATGAAATAAGAAATCCACTCGGCGGATTGAGAGGCGCCGCCCAGTTGCTGGAAAGACGACTGGGCGATGAAGCGATGAAAGAGTATACGAGTGTGATTATCAGCGAGGCGGACCGCCTGGCCACGCTCGTGGATACCCTGCTTGGACCGGAGCAGGCGCCGCAGAAGACCAGTGTCAGTATCCACGAGCTCATCGAGCACGTGATTCGCTTGCTGGGTGCGGAATCCGGTGCGGGGGTCGTACTTGAAAGAGACTACGATCCAAGCCTGCCGGTGATGATGCTCGACCGGGACCAGATTATTCAGGCGCTGCTCAATTTGGGCCGGAATGCGATGCAAGCGATTGCTCAAAAGGGCACGGTGATTTTTCGGACCCGTGTGCTCAGCCGGTTTACGATCGGTTCTACGCGGCATCGATTGGTCGCGAGCATAGAGATCGAGGACGATGGCGTCGGGGTGGCGGCGGATATCAGCGAGCAGATTTTCTATCCGTTGGTGAGCAGCGGCACGGGAAGCGGTCTTGGCCTGCCCCTGGCGCAGGACCTGGTTCATCGCCACGGCGGCCTGATCGAATTTGGCAGCCGTCCCGGTTGCACGGTTTTTCAGATGTTGCTGCCGATACACATTGCGACTGTCAAGACAGCAGAAAACGGGCGCGCGGAAAGTGCGCCGTCTGGCACACGGGAAGAAGTCCGGGTATGAGCGAAACACTGAAAATCTGGCTGGCGGATGACGATCCGTCGATCCGCTGGGTCCTGGAGAAAGCCTGTTCGGAGGCCGGCATGCATGTTCGAGCGTTCGAAGATGGGGATACTCTGCTGGCCGCGCTGAATGGGCCGAGTAATCAGCCCGCGGACCAACCCGATGTATTGCTGACCGATATCCGCATGCCCGGGGTTACCGGTTTGGATCTCCTCGAAATTCTGGGCCGCGAACGACCCGGTTTGCCGGTCATCGTAACGACGGCGTACAGCGATCTGGATAGCGCAGTGACCGCCTATGGCGGCGGCGCCTTCGAATATTTGCCAAAGCCGTTTGATGTGGACGAGGCAGTTGCACTGGTCCATAGAGCCGCAGCCGATGCGGATGACCAACCGGCGCGGGAAGAATTGCGCGCCAGCATGCCCGAGCTGATCGGCCAGGCGCCGGCGATGCAGCAAGTATTCCGCGCCATCGGCCGGCTCGCACGATCCAGCATGACCGTGCTGATCACCGGGCAGTCCGGAACCGGCAAAGAACTGGTGGCCAGGGCCCTGCACAGACATTCACCGCGCGCCAGCCAGGCGCTGGTCGCGTTAAACACCTCCGCTATCCCGGCGGAGCTGCTCGAATCGGAGCTGTTCGGTCATGAGAGGGGCGCGTTTACCGGCGCAACGGGACAGCACCACGGCCGTTTCGAACAGGCGGATGGCGGGACATTGTTCCTGGACGAAATCGGCGACATGTCAGCGGCATTGCAAACACGCCTTTTGCGGGTGCTGGCGGAGGGCGAGTTTTACCGCGTAGGCGGCAAACAGCCGATCAAAGTCGATGTTCGGGTCCTGGCGGCGACCAACAAGGACCTGGCCCGCCTGGTCGAAGAGGGATCTTTCCGGGAAGACCTGTTTCATCGTCTAAACGTTATTCAGGTTCGGGTGCCGACCTTGAACGAGCGGCGCGAGGACATTCCGGCGCTGTTCGACCATTACCTTTCGGCGATCGCCAGGGAACTGGGGGTGCCGGCAAAGCAGCTCAGTGTCGATGCGGCAGAACTGCTTGAGCAGTTTGGCTGGCCCGGCAACGTCAGGCAGCTGGTCAACACATGTCGCCTGTTGACGGTCACGGCGCCTGGTCGCGAAATCAGGTCCAGCGACATCCCGGAGGAATTGGGCGGGCCGCCATCGAAGCCGGGAGCAGATCAGTGGAAACAGGCGCTGGCCGATTGGGCCAGGCAGCATTTAAGAACCGAAAAGAAACCGCTGATGGCGATCGCCATTTCTGAAGTCGAGAAGATATTGATCCGGGAAGCGCTGGCCCGGGCCGGCGGACGTCGGGGAGAGGCCGCCAAGTTACTGGGCTGGGGACGCAACACCCTGACCCGCAAAATAAAGGAGCTCAAACTGAGCGCTAAGAAATATTAGCTTGGAAATCGCCCGGATGGTTGCTTCGCAGGGGCATGTTTTTTAACGGGAACTTGATTTGCAGCGCCACTACCCCGCCGCCGCGCTGTCCTTGATATTCGATCCATGGGTCATGCTGCCGACGAGCTGCGGCAGGGTTATCGCATGGCGCTCCAGGTACTCAGCGATGCCGGCATTTATTTTTTTGCAGACCAGCGGGTCATAGAAAAGAGCTGTGCCCACGCCGACCGTGCTCGCGCCCGCGATAATAAATTCCAGCGCATCAGCGGCGGTCATGATGCCGCCCTGACCGATGATCGGAATACCGAGCGGCCCCGCAATTTCGTACACCTGGTGAACTTTCAGTAAGGCGATCGGCTTGATCGCCGGGCCGGAAAGACCGCCCTGTACATTTCCAATGATCGGTTCGCGGGTCTCCGCGTCTATGGCCATGCCCATCACGGTATTGATAACGGCGAGGGCGTCACTGCCTGCTTCAATGCAGCGGCGGGCGTTCTCCCGGATATCTGTCTGGTTCGGTGACAGCTTGGTGATGATGGGTTTGCCGGTAGCCTTGCGACAGGCTTCGACGACCCGGGCGGACATGTCCGGATCATTGCCAAAAGCGACGCCTCCTTCCTTGATATTCGGGCATGAAATATTGACTTCGATTGCGTCGATCGGGGAATCGTCAAAACGACGGCTGACTTCGGCGTAATCCTCTACCGTCGAGCCGCAGACGTTTGCGATAAATCGCGTTTCTGAGAAATCCAAGGTTGGCAGAATATCGTCAACGACGACATCCATACCCGGATTTTGCAGGCCGATCGCATTGAGCATGCCCATGGGCGTTTCAAAAACCCTGTGCGGCGGGTTACCGAGGCGTGGTTCCCTGGTCGTACCTTTCAGGACGACTGCACCGGCATCCCGATTCGAAAAACCATCGACCCGGGTGTATTCCTCACCAAAACCGACGCAGCCCGATAGCAGCACGATCGGCGTGCCCAGTTTGAGACCGCACAAGTCGGTCGCAAGGCTATCGGTTCGCCCGCCACTTTTTCTTGTCATACAATTCGATTCCGATTGTCGATTAACTGCGTCAGCCATGTTTCATCTTATTTTGTACCAGCCTGAGATTCCGCCCAATACCGGCAATATCATACGCCTGTGCGCAAACACTGGCGCGCAACTGCATTTGATCAAACCGATGCCTTTCGAGCTGGATGAACCCCGATTGCGGCGCGCCGGGCTTGATTATCATGAATTCGCCAACGTGAAACAGCATGAATCATTGCAGGATTGCCTGCAAAGCGCCGGAGACCCGAGGTTGTTCGCACTAAGCACGCGAGCGTCAACGCCATATGATCAGCCTGAATTCAGCCCCGGCGATGCGTTTCTCTTTGGCCCTGAAACCCGCGGCTTGCCCGTGGAATTGATCGAATCGCTACCGGTTGCCCAGCGTCTCAGGATTCCGATGAGACCCGGTAATCGCAGTCTGAACCTGTCCAATGCGGCTGCGGTGGTCATTTTTGAGGCCTGGCGCCAGTGCGCTTTCAAAGAGGGCAGTTAACCGGGGCGCGTGGCGAATCGCCGGCTACCTGCCGAGAGGATGAAATTCACTCTGCTGTCGCGGAATCGTCTTCACTCTTCAAGTCGCGGGTCATCAGTGCCTTTACCGCCGATTCCGGGGTCGCGCCCTGGTACAGCATCCGGTAGACCTGTTCACAGATTGGCATTTCGATCTGGTGTTGCAACGACACCTGGTGCACCGCACGCGCGGCCATTACGCCCTCGACCACCTGGCCTATTTCCTGAGCTGCCTCAGCAGATGATTTGCCTGCGGCCAGCGCCAGCCCCATACGCCGGTTTCGCGACTGGTTATCGGTGCAGGTCAGCACCAGGTCACCCATGCCAGCCAGACCCATAAATGTCTCCGGTCTGGCGCCCAGCGCGTGACCAAGACGGCCAAGCTCAACCAGTCCACGCGTTATTAACGCAATGCGGGTGTTTGACCCATACCCCAGCCCATCCGAAACGCCGGCGCCTATGGCCAGGACATTCTTTACCGCGCCACCGACTTCGACGCCGGTTACGTCACTCGAGGTATAGGCGCGGAAATTGTCATCGGAAATATGCTCGGCCAGTTGGTGTGCAAACTCCTGATCAGCAGATGCAACGGTCATGGCTGTTGGCAGGCCCGCACCCACTTCGCGGGCAAAGGTCGGCCCGGAGAGTACCGCCAACGGGAAATCGGTGCCGAGGACTTCGGCCGCGACCTGGTGCGGTAATTTACCGGTATCCAGTTCGAAACCCTTGGTTGCCCATGAAATCCGCTGGCCTTTTCTCAGCAGCGGCTTTATCGCGGTCAGCAACTGCCGAAAGGCGTGACTCGGTACAACCAGCAGGAGATCAGTGGATTCGTTGACCGCCTTTGCGAGATCGCTCTCGACCGTCAGCGTCGGTGGAAATTCGGCCGCGGGCAAATAACGCTGATTGCTGCGCGTTTGCTTCAGTTCCTCCAGATGCTCCGGGTTGCGGCCCCACATCAAAACAGGCTCACCCTTGCGTGCAAACTGGATAGCCAGCGCGGTGCCCCAGGAGCCCGCTCCCAGAACGCTGATCTGCTTGTTGGTGTTCCCGCTGATTCTGTCTGGCGCCTGTTATTCGGCCTTGGCCTGGCCCGCGGCATCGGCCTGCGCGAATAACTCTTCGAAGTCCATGGGTTGCAACAGCAACTGCGGGAAACCACCCAGCGTTGCCAGCTCACTGATGATCTGACGGCTGAATGGATAAAGCGTTTCCGCGCAGCGGCACGCGAGCAACGATTTCAATTCCTCTTCCGATACATCCACGATCTGGAATATCCCCGCCTGTTGAACTTCGATCAGCAAGGCAACCTTGTCGCCGAGCTTGGCTTCCAACGTTGTGTGCAACACGACTTCATGAGCATTGTCGCCAACCGTAGAACTAGAGGTGTGCATATTGAGCTGAATGTTCGGGTTCCACTGTTCGCTATAAATAGCCGGCGCGTTCGGGGATTCGAAAGAGCAATCCTTCAGGTAAATTTTCTGCAGAGCGAAATTTCTAATCTTTCCGTCGGCCTTGGCTGCGGCTGTTTTCTTCTTGGTCATTGCTAACTTCCTATTCTTAATTTATTCAGTCTTTGACGAGTGGCATGTTTTCCTGGGTCCAGGCCCGCAGGCCGCCACGCATGGCCACCGCTTGATCAAACCCCATTTGTTGCAGTCCGCTCAGCGCCTTGCCGCAACTGACGCCGGTGTCGCAATAAACGATCACGGGCTTGCCCGAGTAACGCTTCAGTTTGTCAGCCGACGATCCAATCTGGTCAGCCGGGATATTCCTGGCGCCGACGATATGACCGGTTGAAAACCGTTCGGCACTTCTCACATCCAGCACTGCGGCGCCTTTGTTTATCAACGATACCGCAACGGCCGGGTCAATAGACGACCCGGCGCCGCGACGCAGGCGGAGTTCGTTGACAAGCACCAGTATGCTAACCGCGAAGACACCACCGGCTAGCCAGGGATGGTTGGCTGCAAATTCAAAAAGCTGTGACATCTTTGGCATCGCGCCTCCGGGCGCTGGGCTAAAAAGGCGCGCCATTATAGCAGCGCCAGCAACTTTGGTAATTGGGTTATCGCAAAAAACCTGTACCTTTCTTTGCGCACCCTCCGTTGGCTATCAGCCTGGCGACAGGCTGGGTAGAATCTACCGTTAAATGAAACTCCGATACTTATTTCTCGCGGCAGGGCTGTTGCTGCTGACAGCCATCGCCAGTGCGCAGGACGCCGGCGACAAAGAGCAGGAACTGGCTGAGCTGAGGGCGGCGATTGCCACGCTGAGCAGCACCCTGCAGGCGGATCGGGAAAAAAGGGATTATGCGCAGGCCGGGTTGCGCAAGGCGGAGCTGGAGGTTTCCGCCGCGCGCAAGCTGCTCAGGAAAACCAGCCACGAGGTCAGTGCCAGCAGGGCCCGGCAGATCAGCCTGGCGGCCGAACAAAAAGAGCAAAGAACCGCGCTGGGTCATCACCGGCAGGAACTCGGACGACAGCTGCGAGCCGCCTATATCAGCGGGCGCCAGGAACGGATTCGCCTGCTCCTGAATCAGGAAAACCCGGCTGCGCTGGGGCGCATCATGACTTATTACGGCTACCTGACCGAGCAGCGCACGGCGCTCCTGCAGATCGTTGAGCAGGGACTGGCCCGGCTGCGCCGGCTCGACCGTAGTGCGGAGGAGGAAACCGGACGACTGGTTGGCCTGGAACGAAGAAGACAAAAAGAACTGGCCCGGCTGGATAAGGCAAGTCAGGAGCGGGCGGTTGTGGTCGCCAGCCTGGAGCGGCAGATAAGCAGCGACGGCAGGCAGCTGGAAAATATGCAAAATCAGGAACGAGAGCTGGAGCAGTTGCTAAACAGCCTGCGGCGTGCCCTCGAGGAATTTCCGATGGTCGTCAAGGATCCTTTCGCGGGGAGAAAAGGATCCCTGGCCTGGCCACTGCGGGGCCGGTTGATAAATGATTTCGGGCAGCCGCGAGCGGGTGGGCGGTTGAGCTGGCAGGGCGTCACGCTGGGTGCGGAGCGCGGCACAGAAGTTCGCGCGGTTTATCATGGCCGGGTGGCATTTGCCGACTGGTTGCCCGGATTGGGCATGTTGATGGTGATCGAACACGGCGACGGGTTCATGAGCCTGTATGGGCACAACGAGTCGCTGTACCGGGAAGTTGGCGACTGGGTTGAGGCGGGCGAAAGCATCGGCATCGTTGGCGATAGCGGCGGCAAATTGGTGCCAGCGTTGTATTTCGAGATTCGCCGGGGCGTAAAGCCGCTAAATCCGCATCATTGGCTTGGCCGGCGCTGAGGTCCGGATTTGCGGCTTGATCAGCGGTTTTCAACGCTGCTCGCGTGGGCGTTGAACTGCCGAAAAGGCCACCCATGTGTTAAATTCGGGCCAGCAAAGTTAGTGATCCTTTAATAGAGTCAATGATCCTATAATTATGTCGCGAAAATTTCACCGCTTTCCGGTTTTTCTGACCGGCCTGTTCCTGTTAATCGCGCCGCTCCCGATCGCCGGTGTTTTGGCAGATCGCAACGAAGCCCGGGGCGAGATCGACGAGTTGCCGGTGGATGAAGCCAGGTTACTTGCAGAAGTGCTGCATAAGGTGCGCTCGGATTATGTAGATGAAGTGAGCTATGAAGAGCTGATTGAAATGGCAATACGCGGCATGGTTTCCGGGTTGGATGCACATTCTGCCTACCTCGACGAAGAGGAATATGAGGAAATCCTGATCAGCACCGCGGGCAGTTACAGCGGCGTTGGACTGGAGGTCAGCATTGAGAACAACCAGGTCATAGTTGTCGCGCCCTTCGATGGCACACCCGCGAAACGAGCGGGAATTCGCAGCGGCGACATTATTATCAGTATTGACGATATGCCGGTAGTCCATGACAACCTGGGTGAAACCATTACGCGCATGCGGGGCAAGCCCGGCAGCCGGGTCAAAATTGTTGTCAGCCGCGCCGATGTCGCTGAACCATTGAGCTTCGATCTTGCGAGAACCCACATTCGGGTTGCGAGCGTAAAAGGGGAAATACTCGAACCCGGTTATGGTTATCTGCGTATTTCGCAGTTCAGCGAAAATACCGGCGCCGAACTCGAAGCCGCGCTGCGCAAGCTGATCAAAGAGGCGGGTGGCCCGCTTGATGGCCTGGTGCTTGATTTGCGCGACAATCCCGGCGGAGTCCTGGATTCGGCCGTTGAAGTAGCAGATTTGTTTTTGAACTCGGGAATAGTGGTATCGGCGGTTGGCCGTGCCGATGACGCGCGCTTCAGCATGCGTGCCAGGAAGGGTGACTTGCTTGAGGGCGCGCGGCTGGCCGTGCTGGTCAATTCCGGTTCTGCTTCGTCCTCCGAGATTGTAGCCGGGGCGCTTAAAGACCTGAATCGTGCCACCATCGTTGGATCGCAGACCTATGGCAAAGGCTCGGTCCAGACCGTCATGCCATTGTCCGGGGGCCGGGCGCTGAAACTGACGACTTCCCGCTATTTCACGCCATCCGGCGAATCGATACACCAAAGCGGCATCATGCCCGATATCGTGGTCACACCGGACGATGCGGAAAGCGTAGCCCTGATGTCGCTGACCGGGACCGTGGATGCGGCATCATTGATGAAAGACAATCAAGTGGCAACAGCGCTGGCAACCATCAAAAAACGCAATATTGTTCACAGCAGGGCAGAGTGACAAAAACCACGGACGAACTGATTCCGGTTGCCCGATGAGACAATTACGCTGGTCGCTTATGGTATTCGCATTTGCCTCTGCCACCGCGGTTTCAGCGGACACCGCAGAAACTGCACCCGACCAGTCGCGATCGTTAGCGATGATGGCGATCATCATCGATGACCTGGGGAATCGCTACCAGGACGGTCTGCGCGCGGTGCAATTGCCGGGACCGGTCACTTGTTCGGTGTTACCGAAAACCCCATTCGGCAGGAAACTGGCCATCCGGGCGAACGAGCTGGGCAAACCGGTCATGCTGCACCTGCCTCTGGAAGCCGAATTCGGCGAGGAACTGGAGCCCGGGGGCGTTTCCCTGGATACCGATCAGCAAGCGATGTGGCAGATCGTAAGCGATGACCTGGACTGGCTGCCTTTCGTGGAGGGCGTCAATAACCATCGGGGCAGCCTGTTGACCCGGCACCCGGGACACATGAGATGGCTGATGGATATTCTCGCCAGTCGCGACCTGTTTTTTGTCGATAGCAGAACGACGCCACTTACCGTTGCCTTGCAACTGGCGGAAGAGCATGCGGTCAGTGCTACCCGGAGAGACATTTTTCTCGATCATGAACTGGATGAAAATGCGATCCGACAGGCGCTGGCCAGGGCGATCGATATAGCGCTGGATAGGGGCAGCGTTGTGGTCATCGCCCACCCTCACCCGATGACGATGGATATACTCGAGCAGGCGATTCCATCGTTAGCGCTGGCGGGCGTCAGGTTGAGTAGT
>JAPUHG010000317.1 GCA_027297845.1 Gammaproteobacteria bacterium
AATGGGGAGGTAAGGAAAAGTAACGGAACCAGCTTGAGCAGAGATGAAAAATTCCGGGAAAATATTTGGGTCATTCTTTCTATCCTTGATAGCTGCGGGCAACGCTGGAGTCGGTCAGAGTCTCTCTTCGCCGCCATTTCATGCCTTGAATTCACCTGACCACTTTAATAATACTGCCTGGCGTTGGTTCACCGTCGGGGTAACTCTGGTTTAGCAGGCGCAATTGGTCCTCAGCATGTGAACCAATGACCGAATCTTCTGCCAACTGTTCAAAGCTGGATTCTCCTTTAACCGGAATCAGCGAAATGACCGGTAATCTTGCCGCACGAAAATCTGCACCATCCATCCGATCGAAACTGAAGATGGTTCTTATGAAATCCGGATCGGCCGAGATATCATGGCGATCATTTCTGCCGGCGCCGGCAAAAATAAATCCGACCCTCCTTTTGGGATCGGAAATAAACGCGTAGCGTACGGGCCGATTTCCGTAAACCGACTCCGAGCGACTGGAAACCGCAAGATAGGCAGGTAAACCATCGATTGTGATATTGCTGGATTCACGGATATTTTTGGCACCCACATTCAGGCGGAGGATTGTTTTTGGTACGACCCGTTTTTCGGTCGCCAATGCAGTGAATAACATCGCCGCATTGCCATCCGGCGAGGTCGCGAGAACTTTGTCGTCAAAATTACGAATGGTCCAGCCCTTGGGGAAGGTAACTTTGACCCCCAGTTTCCGGTCGTAAAAGGTGTCGTCCCGAATGACGCGATTCCGGTGAGAATCGCCATACACCAGGCCCTTGATATGACCCAGGTAACCCATCCGGTTGACCACGGCGTTTTGATTGACCTGCAGTTTGTCAGCCGCCCCGACCACCTCTTTCAGCCTGGTGTCATTATCGGGATGGGTGGAAAAAATACCGTGGTAAACTTGCGCTTCGCGGCCTTCCTGGCGAGCCCGTTCAACCTCGTACGTCTCCTTTTGTTTCATCACGCGGAGCACATCGATGATGGATTCAGGGTTGTAGCCGGCTTTGGCCAGGTATTCCGCACCCAATCCATCAGCCTGTAGTTCGGCCTTCCTGCCAAAACCACTCAACATGGCGCCGCCGACATAACTGGTCACCGCACCGCCCGACCCCATCGGCGTAAAGACGCCGGCGACCGCCGAGACTGCGTTAACTATCGATGATTTGCCGTGTTGTCTTACGGCGTGGCGAGCCGTGACGTGGGCGATTTCATGGCCAATGACGGCGGCAAGCTCTGCCTCTGAGTCCAGATAAGCCATGATTCCGCGGGTGATGTAGATATAGCCGCCAGGCGTCGCAAACGCGTTGACCTGATCATCGTCAAGAATGGTAAAACGGTACTCTATTTCGGGCCGGTGACTGACCGCCACCAGCTTCTGGCCAATGTTGTTGACATAATCCTGTAAGCGCTGGTCCCGGTATATTCCATACTGCTGGATAATCTGGGGGTGCATCCTCGCACCCAATTGCAACTCCTCTTCCTCGGACATCAGGACGAAATCGGAACCCCCCGTTGGATTGGATGCGCAGGATGAAAGCGCCAGTGCCGCCGCCACTGCCAGAAATACCAGGCCAATCGGATTTTGATTTCTCTTCGTTATCGGTGCTTTATGCATGGATTACCGTCTTGCTGGGTTGGACCGTTGCCAGCCTGATCAGTTGCGGATAGTGGCGATCTGAACCCTAAATTATACCTAGGCGGTCTGGTCAGCAAGTACCAGCGACAGCTGGCAACCCTTGCCGGTCAGGCGCACAGGTTTCAGAGCTAACTATTGCCCGCTTGCATCAATGGAACGGAGTGGTGTACAAAAAGGCAGAGTTGGGCTGACGGGGCCGAATACTTTATGGATGCCGTACCGCAACATAAAGTACAGTGAACTTTTAAGATGCCGGACGGGTCACTTTATATACTGGAAGAGAATCGTTCTGCCAGCCAGCCAGCAGACCAAATGGGAAACGAGGTGAACGATCGTGGAGAGAATGTCGAAATTGATATCGGTATCGACTGTATGTGCAATTGCGGTGCTTGCAACCGCTTGTGCCAGTAGCACGGTTCCGTTTGAGCCGACACTCAAACAGGAAGTCGCCGCGCAAACGCAGGTTGAGTTGGAAACCAGGGAAGTTACGGGTTCTCGCCTCAAGCGGACGATCGACCCGAATAATCCGAACAAGTCTACATTATCACCGGTTACTCAGATTAGTAATGAGGAACTGCGCAGGCATCGGACGATTGAAGACGCACTCCGTCCGTTGATCAACATGCGAGGCGGCAAGGGCGGGGGATAAACCCTGTTAACCACCTGTTTTCGATAGGCTTCGCTAAACATGATTCATCCGGGCCGATCTGACCTCGATGCTACCGGGCTTTTGTGCATACACACATTTTGTGAGGCGCTCGGCTGTTAAGTGATTTTTGCAAGCAAAAAAGAGCTTTTTTCTGCCGCGGCGTTGCGTATGCTGCTTGCCGCCGGCTTGCTGTTGTTGCCTGCGATCGGAAATGGGCAGAACGAGCCCCCGGTGGAGCCGGCAGCCACAACGACGCCGGATCAGGCCGAGCAGGCGCCCACGGAGATAGAAATAGAGGTGGCTGCAGAGGCCACAACAGATACCGCGCAAACCCCCGCCGATCCCCTGGCTGAGTCCTCGCCGCCACCGGGCCAGCCGGCGTCGAATTCTGACGACGAAAAAGACGCCCTTGCTGTTCTATCCGGCGTGCAGCCTGG
>JAPUHG010000318.1 GCA_027297845.1 Gammaproteobacteria bacterium
ACAGACCGCCGGTCCAGGCGTGCAGCAGACTGCGCACCGCATTGCTGGCGGCAAAGCCGAGGTGCTGGGCCAACAATTTGTCGAAACTCATCAGGCCGTTATGTTCGTCATCTTGACGTACCGCCTCGATCTCCGAGCGGAGATAGGGATGGCAGCGCACGACACCCTGACCGAAAGTCATCATGCTTCGAGTCAAAATGTTATGTCCTTCAACGGTAATTCCCAGCGATGGAAACTTGGCGAACTCGCCGATGATATTGCGCGGTCCGAGACAAACGCCAGCGCCTCCATGCACATCCATCGCATCATTCATGATCTGGCGATTACGCTCGGTCAGGTTGTACTTTACGATGGCGGATATGACCGCCGGCTTATGGCCCTCGTCCAATGCGCCCAGGGTTACCGTTCGTGCCGCGTCCATGGCATAGGTATTGCCGGCGATCCTGGCCAGCGCCGCCTGGACGCCTTCAAAGGTCCCGATATAGGTTTTGAATTGGTAGCGCAGCCTGGCGTAGGCGCCGGTTGCCCTGGTCGCCAGTTTGGCCGAGGCCGTGGTCAGTGCAGGCAGCGAGATGGCGCGACCATCCGACAGGCTTTCCATCAGCATGCGCCAGCCGTTACCAGCCTGGGCAGAGCCTCCGATGATTGCATCCAGCGGTACAAACAGATCGACGCCGCGAACCGGCCCATTATGAAAACCCATGTGCAAGGGATCATGCCGGCTACCGATTTCGACGCCTGGCGTAGCGGCCGGGACCAGCGCTACCGTAATACCCAGGTTTTCCCGGTCGCCCAGCAACTGTTGCGGATCGTAAAGTTTGAACGCGACCCCGATCAAGGTCGCCACCGGTGCCAAAGAGATATATCTTTTATCGAAATTCAGGCGGATTCCCAGGACGTCTTTCTTACCCTGATAATCCTGTTTGCAGATGATCCCACTATCCGGGATGCTGCCGGCGTCGCTACCCGCCTCGGGTCCGGTCAGCGCAAAGCAGGGGATTTCCTCACCGCTGGCCAGGCGTGGCAGATAATGGTTTTTCTGCTCCTCTGTGCCGTACTTGAGCAACAGCTTGCCCGGTCCGACCGAATTGGGAATCATGATGGTCAGCGCGGCGGCAATACTGCGGCTGGCGACTTTCATGACGACCGCGGCGTGACCGTATTGCGAAAAGCCCTTGCCGCCGTATTGTTGTGGGATCACCATGCCAAAAAAACCGGCTTTTTTGAGCAAATCCCACGCTGCTTCGGGCAAATCCCGGCTACCGATATTGACGTCATAGTCGTTGATCAGGGCGCACAGTTCCTCGACCGGCCCATTCAGAAAATCGATTTCCTCATCGTCGAGACTTGCAGGTTTGGCCTTCAACAAGCGGCGCCAGTGTGGTCTCCCGCTAAACAATTCGGCATCCCACCAGGTTGTGCCGGCATCGAGCGCCGCTTGCTCGGTCGGGGAAATAGCCGGCATGGAGCTGCGATACAGCCGAAACACCGGCTCGCTCAGGATACGGCAGCGCAAAAGCGGAATTCCGAGCACGGTCATCGGCGCTATGTACAACACCCAGACCGTCAGCTTGGCCAGCCAGGAAACGTCTGCAAACTGGGTAAACAGCCCGAGCAGGGCGATGCCGCCCAGCATCCATGCTATCAACGGCGCAGCCAGATAAATCAGCGCAACAAAAACCACTAAAAGCAGCGGCCACCACAGCCAGCCGCTTACCAGGTACTCCATCCAGATCTCCATGCAGACCCCGCTGCGAACCTCCCAGGACCGGGGCAGAGTGTTCATTCTAGCAAACACTGAGCGTCAGGCTCAGTGCTAAACGGCAATCAATCGCTATTTTTTATTCCGCGTCCGGTTGGTTTTCCGGTGCAGCTTTCTGGAATGCCGAGGAGCGGGAGCAATTCTTTTCGATACGGGTAATCGTCGGATATGCCGTTAGATCGCAATCGTACCGCCGGGCATTGTAGAGCTGGGGAACCAGGCAGCAATCGGCAAGACCGGGTGTTTCGCCATGACAAAACTGCCCGGTCTGGTCGCTGGCAGAAAGCAGCTGCTCCAATGCGCTGAACCCACGTGCTATCCAGTGCCGGTACCAGTCATCCAGTTGCTGCTGCTTCAGGCCGGCCTCATGTTTCAGGTATTGCACGACGCCGAGATTATTCATCGGCTGAATCTCGTCGGCGATCAGGTAGGCCAGACCGCGGACTCGAGCCCTCGCACCGGCAGTCTCCGGCAACAGCGGTGGCTGGGGGTATTTTTCGTCCAGGTATTCGATGATGGCCAGCGACTGGCGTAGTACGCTCTCGCCATCTATCAGCGCCGGCACCAGGCCCTGCGGATTGATCTTCAGGTATTCAGCGCTTTTCTGCTGACCGCCGTCTTTGACCAGGTGTACCGGCACGCTCTCATATTCCACGCCCTTCAGATTGAGGGCAATACGGACCCGGTAGGCAGAGCTGCTACGCCAATAGGTGTAAAGCTTCACTTCTCCGCGCCAGCGTAGCGGGCGATCGTCTGCTCGATGCTGCCAAAAATACTCTCGCCATCACGATCCAGCATTTCGATCTTTATGGTATCGCCAAAACCCATAAACGGTGTCGATGCCTTGCCATCGGCGATGATCTCGAGCACGCGTTTCTCGGCCAGGCAGGAAGCGCCGACCGATTCATCCTGGTTGGCAATGGTGCCGGAGCCGACAATGCATCCCGCAGCGAGCGGACGGGTAG
>JAPUHG010000319.1 GCA_027297845.1 Gammaproteobacteria bacterium
AGAGAATCTGCCCGGTCATCATGCCCGGCAGCGAAACCAGCCCCACGGCAAACAGCGAATTGATGATCGGAATCAACGACGCCTGCAACGCCGTGCTGCGTGCTTCAGTGTAGCCAACGTCTCTGTCCCGTTCGGCCTCGAATCGTTCCGCCGCGAGGCTGACGGCGTTCATCGAGTTGGCGAATATCATGCCCGCGAGTGGCACCATGTAGCGAGGCAAAAACCAGGGATCGATTCCCAGGACGACCTGGGTGACCAGGGCGAGTGTAAAGACACCGCTAATCACAATCGCGATCAACGCGTTTCTGAACAAATAAGGTTGTTTGTGCTGCAATGGCCGAATGGCGATCCAGCTCGCGACGACCAGCATTACCGCCAATACCAAAATAATGATGCCGGACTGCTCGGCGTCGAATATATAGGCCAGCACAAAACCGATCAGAAATAGTTGAATCAGCATTCGCGCGACCGCATAAACCGCGGTGGGACCTGTGGCCGTCCATCGATAAAGAATGCCGATCACGATGGCGACCGGTAACAAGGCCCAGATCAGACCGGGGATCGTAATGACTTGAACCGATGCATTCACGGACTGATCCTCCGGCGTTAGTTTTGGCTCGCCGATCCCCAGTAATTAAAACTCGCGGGTCTCCAGCCGGGGATATACATCGTCTCCATTTCCCGAATTTTGAAACCGCCTTGTTGCAACAGATCGGGAATGGGACGGTTCAGGTTGCAACCCCCGCCGATTTTACCCCAAAGGGGATTCAGCCGGTTTTGCCATTTGCGCACGCTTTCATCGGGCGCAACCCCGTGTTCGCAAAACAATAAACGGCCGCCGGGTTTCAGATCGCGGCGCATTTCTTCGAGCGCGGGCAATACCTCGGGGATCGTGCACATCGTGTAAGTCATCATCAGCGTATCGACACAATCGTCGTCCAGCGGAATCGCCTCGGCAGGCGCCCCCAGAAATTCCAAATCGATATCGATTTTACGCCGGGTTTTTTGCGCCAATTTCCACATTTCTTTCGAAGGATCCAGCCCCCAGACATGCTGCACTTTGCCAGTGTCATAAAAAGGCAAATTTAATCCTGAGCCGACGCCGATCTCCAGTACGCGACCTTCGGCCAGCGGGACGATTTTTTCGCGCTGTTTCATCGTCGGTTTTAGGCCGCAAGCCAGGTTAACCACCCTGGGCATTACGTATTTTTCATAAATGCTCATCGCACATCACCTTTTAGAAACTTTTTCGGCATTCTGTGCAGCCGGATATCAAGCGAAGTTACAAGGTTATTTTTTTTCAAAACGCGCGAGGTTATCCGCAGACCAGACTTCAGCCATGTTGTAGTACTTTTCGTAAACGGGTGCGTCAGGGGGAAGCGTGACCCACGGCTGTTTGGACTCAGTGAAAACGTGGATGTCGGGCGGAAGACGATCGGGTTCATCAAGCGTTCCGACGCGGAGGCAATGGATCGCATCGCTCGAGTAGTTGCTCCAGACCGCGACATGACATTGGGTGCAACGGGAGATTCTCTGGCCGTTGCCACTTTCGGATGGCGTATCGATGATCTCGACTTCACCGGTTAGCAACTCAACGCGGTCGGCTTCGATAATTGCATTGATGACAAAGGCGCTCCCCGTTTCTCGCTGACACCAGCGGCAGTGGCAGCAATGCACGATCATGGGGTCCGAGGTCATGCGATAGCGCACGCTGCGACAGGCGCAACCGCCGTCGTGGGAATTGGTCTTGGCGGTGTTCATTGAGCGGTCCTCATGGAAAATTGGTGAGATGCGCAGATGTTAATTTGCGAATATGATCGATTGTGTCCATGGTCTATAGACCATCAACACAAAAAGTACAAGCACGCTCAAAAATGCCGGGATTCCCAGGGCAATCCATGCGCTCATCAATGATTTGTATTCGTTGATCGGCCTGTTTTGTCGGATCAGGTTTCTTACCTTGATCTGAATCCAGACCACTGGTGTCCAGCACGCGCCGACAAGGCAAAAAAGGCCGATTACGGTAACGAACCAAACAGAGTTGTAAGATATGCCGAGTCTTTGCGTCAACCATACTCCGCTGAGAATTTGAACCACTATGGCTGGCGTCGTAAATACCCAGTCCGCCAGAACGACATTTTCCGTAGTCACTTTCATGGCTTCGACATTCTCACTCCTGTATGCGCGATACATAAAGAAAGCCGTTCCTAAACCGGTTCCAAAAAGCAAGGTGGCGCTCAGGATGTGAAGGAGCTTGACGCCAAGATAAAAGTCCATCTAATTATTCGCCTCTATGGAAATCTCCGATGATATTGCGAAATCCGATAACTCATTCAATATTTCTGCAAGCGAAAGCAAGCCCAGACATGGTGTCGCGCCTCTTTGAGGTATTTCATTTCGCAATAGTTTTTTCAGCAACACTATTGCTGGCGTACAAGGAATTTCAGGGCCGTGATTATGTTCCGCGGTCAGATACCAATTATGCGACGCCGCTCTTCCGTCTTTGCTATCGCCCGATACACGAACATGCATGCCGCCACGGTCTGAACCAAAGGAAATCAGCCGTTCGCTCAGGGCCGCGAAAAACGGTGCATATTTCGACCAGTCATTGACGATTCGAACCCGGGACATCCATGCCATAAACCAAAGCGCTAATTGTTCCCACGGCGCTTCCAGGGCTGCATGAAAGGATACAGTTTTGACTCCGGGGATATACTCCGGCAGCAGTGACAGATCAGGAACATCGCAGGCTCCGGATATCCGACTCCCAAGTGCCGGGTATTTCTGAATTCGCATATCCTGCCAACCGTAAACCGTCCGCCACTCGCCATCTCTTAAGGTCTTGAATGGCTTTCCGCAGTAGCTCAGGATCGCAGCGGCCGTACTACGACCGCGAGGGGTCTGGTGACCGGGAGCGATGGAAATCTCGATGGCGCTCACTCTGCTGAATTTAGGTTTCAAGACATCGACAACCGCGCTGGATAAGGCAGGCAAAGTACTCGCCCCGGACACCAGGAGAACATCGGCCCGTCGGGCGGGGTCGTCTAGAGACGAGAAATCAGCCACGAACTCCCGACTATCTGCAAGATCGATGTAGTGACTTCCAACTTCGATACAGGCATTTGCGACACGATAGTCCTGTCCCTGGTAGGGGCCTGCCGTGTGAATCAATGCGAACGGCGCCAGTTTCTTAAGATCGGCTACAAAATCCAATGAGTTCTGATCCATCGCAATACCAGAGATAGTGGCTTCGGGATTTTTGCAACGCAGTTTGTCTGCCAGCGACTCCGCATTGGCCTGGCTTCTGCTGGTGATAACGAGATCGATATCGATATCGGGATAGTTTGCCAGGCGCCTGCAAATCCTTGCGCCAAAATGGCCCGTGCCGCCGAGTATCAAAACTTTAGTTTGTTCAGCCAATTGAGGATATATGTCCAGGCGTCGGAGTTACCGCTTTGAATTTCATTGTCTTTGTTACGCGATAGCAGGCTACATTATTTTTTCTCGTCAGGCTTCCGACCGGACAGTGGTTGCATGTAATAAGTCTTTCCTTCGAATTGAAAAGGAACCCAGTCCCCTGGCACCTCAGCTGCACAAAAATCCTCTTCTTGGGGCCTGGTCAGATATCCATCGCATACTTTTCGGAAACCATCCAGTATTTGCCACTCACCGGAGAATGAATGTTCCAAATCTTCTGGTTCTATCATCGAATCTTGACTCTTTATTCTCGCGACGTTTTCCGGATTGATGGGTTTTTCGTTTTCATCGCAGTAGTCCTTGTCAATCTCAAATAGGACCTTCTGTGTTATTGTGAGCGGCTTCTCTGTTGTTCTAGTATCTTTCGACTTCAAGAGAAGTTTTCGCATGTATTCCAATGCCGCGTGTTCAAAAACTCCCGGTGGATCAGAAGCCAGCACGTTGATTTCGCCAACAGCTCCATCAGTAAGAAGGTCTATCTTCAGTTCAACCCATCCGGAGACGCAATCCGCAACAGCGTCCGGTGGATACGTCGGCCCAATACTTAGCGATGTTGCTGATGCTGGCATTACAGTTAGAACAGCACTTAGAAAGAAAAGCGTCGCTCGAAGTTGTACCATTCCAAACATCGATTCCAACCAAGAAATAGAGGACAAAGGTGCAAGATGCTACCGACGAAATTACCTTAAATATTCCGTCTATCCCATTTATAGCACGAGAACAAGTGCCTCGCCATTGGCGAAAGGATAGAGAAATCTCGGGAATTTGAAGTTAGCGATTTAAAAGCAGAAAAAGTATTACGCGCTAAAGACGGTCAGTGATCACTGACCATTCGAAAGTCGTCAAAACCGTGCGTTAGCCCTTGGCCTCCGGGTGGTGATCATGATGATCGTGTGCCAGGTGATAAACGATCAGGCCGGCTGCCAATACCGGCAGCACATAAATATTCACCGGAACCGCGAACATCGCCAGCGGGATATACAACGCTATGACGATCAGTAAAAGTACAATTCCCATGTTGCCTCTGGCGGCACTCAACTCCGCTATCTCATTGAGTACAACCAGAATAACGTTGCGCTGGACTAATCGCATTGACTTCGGTCAAGCGGGAAAACGAGGTTTCCATCAATTGTAGCGGTGCTTTTATCGAACAGCTTTCCTATAGTTCGAAACGAACGCCTGCAAAAACAGACCTCGGCTTGCCCGGACGGAAGCCGGCCGGTCGCAATGCAGCGATGTAATCCTCGTCCAGCAAATTCTCTACACGCACGAAGAGCTCCAGTTTCTGGCTGAGCGCGTAGTCTGCGGAAAGGTCAAGCACCCATCTCGCGTCCGTGCCTTCACCGGCCATGATAGGCCCGCTGCCGGCCACGGCGCGGGTTTCGCCCTGGTAATTGGCTCTCATGTGCAACCCAAACTTTTTGCCGGCCAGGCCGATGGCGAGTTGTCCCTGGTTACTCGGGATGTATGGCATTTCGTATCCGCTCATTACGTTGCCCCACGGATCGAAGTCGCTGTCAAAGCTGTTACGAAAATCGAACTGGTTCGTATAGGTCCACACCAGGCTGATCGGCATGCTCCAGCCACTGTCGAAAAGATCATCGAATGCGTAGCCGGCAGACAGTTCGATACCGCTCACCACGGCCTTGCCGCCATCGAACTGATCGCCAATCTGGCTATCGCCGCCGGTCGAGGCGGTCACGGTGCCGACCAGGTTGTCGTAGTCGTTATAAAAATAGACCACGTCGATGGAGGTCAGCCCACTGCGATAGCGAATGCCAGCCTCGAAATTGACGCTGTCTTCCTCGCTGGCCGAACTGCCTGGCGCCAGCGGGTTGTAACCGCGGTAGACACCGGCCAGTAGCCGCCAGTCATCGTTGAGCAGATAAGTTGCGCCTATCCCGGGGATGACGGTGTTGATGTTGTTTACCCGGCGGCGCGTCGGGCCAGCCATTCTGCCTGGATCCATCGTGTCGTAGTCGAGACGTTCCATATCGATGCTTTCGAAGCGCACGCCCGGCTGGAGAATCCAGTTGCCGGTCTCGATGTCATTGTTCAGCCAGACGCTAAAAGCTTCCGCCGAGCTAACCCGATTGGACTGACTGCCAGCGGGGTTGTCGGTGGTCAGCTCAAGCATGCCGGCAATCATTCGATAGCCGTCTTCATCCTGGAAGCGGTCTTCTTCATCCTGGTGATAACCGGCGCCCAGGGTTGCCTGCCAGCGGGTCGCACCCAGCCAGTGGGTTTTGGTCACGCTGGAGCGAATTCCACGCGAGTAATAATCGCGCTTGTTATTGCGCAGCGTCAGTGCGTTGTCTGGGCTGTCGCCGCCGCGTATCCAGTCCATCTCCTGCATAAAGCTGTCCGGATCGGCGAGTATCGCGCTGATGCCGGTGCCGTTGACGTGGCCCAGCTTGAACCAGTTGCGGTTGAAATCGTTGTTGTAAGCCGTTGTGACCAGGCTCCAGTCTGCGTTGGCCGGCTCTACCGTCCAGGTCAGCTGATACTGACGATGCTGGCCCGCGAAGTGGTCGTTCTGCGAGGCCGCGTATCGTTGCAGTGGATTGCTGGCGAAGTCGTCGGCGGTCAGGCCCAGATAGGTCTCATCGGCCGTCTGCTCCGTATAACCGAACTTGAGCTCGACGGTCTGGAAAAAAGTCGCGGATGGATCGGTGGTTACCCGGAATTTGGCCAGGTAATCCTTTAGACGGTAACCGGTATCGCCGCTGGCGAGTTGTTTAAAGCCGTCGCTTTTCTGCTGTACCGTTTCGATCAGCCAACCCGTGCGGTCGCCGCTGCTCCCGGCATAACCATAAAACTCCTGGTATTGGTCGCTGCCCAGCGTCGGGCTCAGAAAAACGCTGGTGCTGTCTGGAATGGCAGTCGAGCGCAGGTTGATCGCGCCGCCGGTGGTCCGGGGGCCCACGCTGATTGCGGCCGGTCCTTTTAATACCTCGACCTTTTTCATTCGGCGCTGGGTCGGAAAGTAATAGGCTGATGGTGCGGAATAAGGCGCCGGTGCGATCAGGATGCTGTCTTCGAGCACGGCGATCCTGGCGCTGCGGTCAAGCCCGGACCCACGGATACCGATATTGGGCCGCAAACCGAAGCCTTCTTCATCCTGCACATAGACGCCGGGCACCGAACGCAGCACCCGGAGGATATCGTCGTAATCGAATTCCTCGAGCTGTTCCTTATCCACTGTGTATGCTGAGCCGGCGATGTCTTCGAATTGATCGAGACGACCGAGGATGCTGAACGGATCGAGGGTCACGGACCGGTTATCCGTGGATTCTGGCGTGGATTCTGGCGTGGATTCTGGCGTGGATTCTAGCTGACTAGCGGGCGCAGAATCGGCTCGCGGCGTATTTTGCGCAAAAACGGGTGTGGCCAGCAGAATAATTGCCCCTAGGACTAGCACGCGGTACATCAGTTTCTCCGGTTTAAATTGGATAATGAACCGAAGTTTATGGGCTGCATCACTAAATGTAAATAAGAATCATTCGCATTTAACAGGTATTATCACCTATACAAGGAGCTTCCGGTGGCCAAACCGCACCGGATTTTGCCGGTTGTGAGCGGCGCCGAAATCCACCCTGGATAGAGCAAAAACCACCGGCAACAGCCCGCAAAATTCGCTACTTGTTTGCCTCTCGCGGTTGTGGCATATATGGCCCCTTACAGTCGTGACCGTTGTCAGAAAAGGGATCATGGGTCCTGTCGATACCAAAAAACCGGATTATTACCACAAGGTGGTCGATTGCCAGTGGGCGTGCCCTGCGCATACGGATGTGCCTGGTTATATCCGGCTGATCGCCCAGGGTCGATTCAACGATGCCTATATGCTGAATCGTGAGTCGAATGTGTTTCCGGGCATCCTTGGCCGGGTCTGTGACCGGCCTTGCGAGCCTGCCTGCCGACGTAGTCGAATCGACGAAAAGCCGGTCGCTATTTGTCGCTTGAAACGTGTTGCCGCCGATCTGCGCGACGATATTAGCGATCGTCTGCCAACGGCGCCAAAACAGAAAAACGGCAAGAGGATTGCCATGATCGGTGCCGGTTGTGCATCGCTGACGGTCGCCAATGACCTGCTGCCTTTAGGTTACGAGATCGTGATTTTCGAAAAATTCGATAAGACCGGCGGTCTGATGCGCACCAATATCCCGGCGTTTCGTTTGCCGCCCAAGGTGCTGGACGAAGAAATCAACATGATCGTGGATATGGGTGCGGATCTGCGCCTGGGCCACGAGATTACCAGTATGAAGGACCTGCTGGCCGAAGATTTCGATGCGGTCTTTGTCGGCTCGGGCGCGCCGCGTGGCCGCAATCTGGAAATCCCGGGCCGCTATGACAGTGACCGTGTGCATATCGGTATCGACTGGCTGGAATCGGTCGCGTTCGAACACACCGACTCGATTGGCAAAAATGTCGTCATCGTAGGTGGCGGCAATACCGCGATGGATTGCTGTCGTACTTCGCTGAGACTGGGTGGAAAACGGGTCATGGTAACGGCGCGCAAACCCCGACACCTGCTCAAAACTTCCGCTTGGGAACTCGAAGACGCCGAAGAAGAACAAATCGAACTGTTGTTGAACCATGCGCCGCTGCGCATGATTGTCGAGGACGGCAAACTGACTGGCATGGAGTTTGCGAAAGTCGAATGGCATGAGGATGAAAACGGTCGCCTGCAGTCCACCGAACTTGGCCGGGTCACGCTACCTTGTGACGACGTGATTCTCGCGATTGGCCAGGACAATGCTTTTTCCTTTATGGAGAAGGACATCGGCATCGAGTTCGATCAATGGGATGTGCCGGTTGTCGATCCGGTCACTTTCGAATCGACTCGCGAAGGTGTTTTCTTCGGCGGCGATGCGGCGTTTGGCCCGAAAAATATCATCTGGGCGGTTGCCCATGGCCACCAGGCCGCGATCTCCATTCACAAGTATTGTCAGGGTGAAGACTTGACCGACCGCTTGCCGGATACCGTTGTCATGGAAAGCACCAAGATGGGAATGCACGAGTGGAGCTACAGCAACGATTACGATAGCACCGAGCGCAGGCTGGTCCCGCACGTCAGTCTCAAAGAGCGTTTCAAAAGTCTCAATATCGAGGTGGAACTGGGATTCACGGCCGAGCAGGTGATCGGCGAGGTCGAGCGCTGCCTGAACTGCGATATACAAACGGAGTTCACGGCGAAGCGCTGTATTGAATGCGATGCGTGTATCGACATCTGTCCGGTCAACTGTCTGACAATGACAGTGGATGGGCCGGAAGAAGAGTTGCGAACCCGTCTGAGCGCGCCCAGTACCAACATTGAACAGGCGCTTTATGTATCCGAAGCATTGCCACAGACTGGTCGTGCGATGGTCAAGGACGAAGACCTGTGTATCCATTGCGGCCTTTGTGCGGAACGTTGTCCAACCGCCGCGTGGGACATGCAAAAATCCCTTATTTTTATTCCCCAGGCCGTGGATCAACCCGTATGCCAGAAAAAACGCCGCAGCGCGTAAACGATTTCGTTCTCAAACTCGCCAACGTCAACGGAACGGGTTCAGCCAGTGCCAATGGTCTGGTCATGAAGACCATTTTTCGTATGGGCGTGCCGGTGGCCGCAAAAAACTTTTTCCCATCGAATATCCAGGGTCTGCCGACCTGGTATGAGATTCGGGTCAGCAAGGACGGTTACCAGTCGCGCGCCAGCAAGATCGACCTGATGGTGGCGATGAACGCACAGACTTATGGCGACGATCTCGCCGAGGTCGCGCCTGGCGGTTACCTGCTTTACGACTCTTCGTGGCCGCGTGACCGGCAACTCAAGCGGGATGACATAGAGCTTTTGGGTGTGCCGCTGGCCAAGATGGTGAACCAGCATTACGAGGATCCACGGTCGCGCATATTGTTCAAGAACATCGCCTATGTCGGCGTGCTCAGCGCGTTGCTTGACCTGGATTCGGCGGTGATCGACGAGATTCTGGATCAATTGTTCTCCAGGAAGCCCGGTCTGCTCGACGCCAATCACAAGGCGGTGGCGTTAGGTCGCGATTACGCGCTCGAACATTTCGAATGTCCGTTGCCGGTGCGCGTCGAACCGATGGACAAGACCAAAGGCCATATCGTTATCGATGGCAATACGGCGGCAGCAATGGGTTGTCTGTATGCCGGCGCATCCGTCGGCGCCTGGTATCCGATTACACCATCGACGTCGTTGATGGATGCGTTCAAATCGCTTTGCGAACGCCACCGCATCGACCCCGAAACCGGCAAGAATCGCTTTTGCATCATCCAGGCCGAAGACGAGTTGGCGGCCATCGGTATGGCGCTGGGTGCGTCCTGGGGCGGGGCGCGCTCCTTTACGCCGACCAGCGGCCCTGGACTATCTTTGATGGGTGAATTCCTAGGGTTAGCGTATTTCGCCGAATTGCCGCTGGTATTGTTCGATATTCAACGATCGGGCCCATCAACCGGTCTGCCGACTCGTACCCAGCAGTCCGATATTATTTCCGCCGCATACGCCTCTCATGGCGATACCCGGCATGTCCTGCTGTTCCCGAAAGACCCGGAAGAGTGTTTTTATCTGTCTGTCGAGGCTTTCGATCTTGCCGACCGTCTGCAGACACCGGTGATGGTGCTCAGCGATCTCGATATTGGTATGAACGACTGGATGTGCCCGGAGTTCAAATGGGACGACGATTATCGCCCGGATCGCGGCAAAGTGTTGAGGGCAGAAGAGCTGAAAACCATGGATTCATACTCTCGCTACCTGGATGTGGATGGCGATGGAATCTGTTATCGCAGTTATCCGGGTGACCATCCGAGGGGCGCCTATTTCCTGCGCGGGTCGGGACACACCGCCCACGCGAAGTACACGGAAGACCCGGATGAATACACTGATTTAGTGGACCGTCTGCGACGCAAGTGGGAAACCGCCAAGAGCCATGTCCCCGAGCCGGTGCTGCAATCGCGAAAAAAAGCGGCGGCTGGCGTGATCGCCTATGGCAGCAGCGACGGCGCGGTGCAGGAAGCGCTGGATCAACTGGCAGACCAGGGCATGCCGTTGGATTATCTGCGCATCCGCGCGTTCCCGTTTAATGAGCAGGTCGAGCAGTTCCTGGCTGACCACGATCGTGTATTTGTCGTCGAACAAAACCGCGACGGGCAACTAAAGATGCTGTTGCTGAATGAAAGCACGGCGACCCGGGACCAATTGATATCCGTGTTGCATTACAACGGGTTCCCGATGAGCAGCGACAGCGTAACATCGGGAATCCAGGTCGTAATGAATGCCAAAGGGGCTGTTGCATGAGTTTTATTTCCAAACCCACGGTTGTTCACCCGGCGCTGCAGCGCAACGAGCTTGGCCTGCGGCAACGGGACTACGAGGGTACGATCTCGACATTGTGCGCCGGCTGCGGTCACGACTCGATATCGTCGGCGCTGATCCAGACATTTTTCGACTTGAATTTCGAACCCTAACGCGTGGCAAAAATCAG
>JAPUHG010000032.1 GCA_027297845.1 Gammaproteobacteria bacterium
GGCATCCAGCCAGACATAGAAAAACTTGTTGTCTTCACCTGGAATTTCAAAACCGAAATAGGGGGCGTCTCTCGAGATGTCCCAATCCCTCAGGCCGGCTTCAAACCATACCTCCAGCTTGTTGACGATGCTGGAGTGCAACCGCCCGCTGTGAATCCATTCACGCAGCATGATCGAAAAATCGGCAAGTTTGAAAAACAGGTGCTCGGATTCTTTTTCCACCGGTGGCTTTCCGGAAACGACCGAAACCGGGTTGACCAGCTCGGATGGCGAGTAGGTTGCGAAGCAGACCTCGCAACTGTCTCCATATTGGTCATCCGCACCGCACCGGGGGCAATTACCGCGGACATAACGGTCGGGGAGAAACATTTTGCGTTCTTCATCGAAGGCCTGGCGGATGTTTTTCCTGTCGATATGACCGTTTTTGACCAGGGCGGCGTAGATACCCTCGACGAGTTCACGATTCTCATCGGAATGAGTACTGTGAAAGTTATCCATTTCAATATGGAAATCCGCAAAGTCCTGCCGATTGCTTTCGGCGACGCGTTCAACCAGTTCTTCCGGTGTGATGCCCTCCCTTTCCGCGGTCAGCATGATCGGTGTGCCGTGGGCGTCGCTGGCACAGACGAACAGGCAATCATTGCCGCGGAGTTTCTGGAAGCGGACCCAGATATCGGTCTGCACATGCTCGAGCATATGACCGAGGTGCAGGGGGCCATTCGCGTAAGGCAGGGCGCTGCTCACCAGGATCTGGCGTTTCTTATTACTCATTGTATTTTAGTTTTCCAGCGCCTGATGTTTCTGTTAGGCCGATAGAGGGTAGGGCCGGATTATGCCACAAGGGTCAGCCATTTCGTTGTGCATCCAGGTTCCTGATCTCCTTGAATTTTTTCTTGTCCAGCGACTTCATATAGGCCTCTTCTGCAGAGATCGTCCCCTTGTTGTAAAGAGCCATCAGTGAGCCGTCCATCGTGCACATGCCGACACCTGCGCTGCTCGCCATGGTGTTTTCCAGTTGATCCAGTTTGCCCTGGCGGATCAGATTGGCAATCGCTGCGTTGTTGATCAGTATGTCCAGCGCAGCGACCCGGCCATCCTTGTCGCATCGTTTGACCAGTTGCTGTGAAATTACGCCGACCAGTGAGGTCGAGAGCATCGACCGAACCGGCCCTTGCTTGTCCGCCGGGAAGGCATGGACGATCCGGTCGACCGTGGCGGCCGCGCCGTTGGTGTGCAGCGTGCCCATGACGAGGATTCCCATTTCCGCAGCGGTAACCGCGATGCTCATCGTTTCCAGGTCGCGCATTTCGCCAACCAGTACGACGTCGGGGTCCTCCCTCAACGCTGACTTCAGGGCGGATGCAAAACTCTCAGTGTGCGCCCCGATTTCTCTTTGGCTAATCAGGCAATTCACCCGCTTGTGAATAAACTCGATCGGGTCTTCGATCGTAATAATATGACCCTGGATTCGTTTGTTGATGGAGTCGATCATCGCTGCAAGCGTTGTCGATTTGCCGGACCCGGTCTTGCCGGTGACCAGGATCAGGCCACTTGACGATCGGCAGAGCTGGCTCACTGCCGCCGGCATGCCAAGATCCACCATGGTCAAGGTCTTGCTTGGAATAGTCCTGAAAACACCACCCAGACCACCAAGGTGGCGGAAAACATTGACGCGAAACCGTGCAACGCCGTCCAGCGTATAGGCAAAGTCGGCGCCATCTCTTTTTTCCAGCCCTTTCCTGGCCTTCCGGGTCATGATATGGCCCAGTTCGGTCTCGGCCTCTTCCTGGCTAATTGGATTCGGGCGGAGCGTCTGCAGTTCACCGTATTGCCTGATGCGTGGTGGATCGCCGGCGACAAAATGCAAGTCAGACCCGCTTTTTTCCACCGTCTCCTTTAGCAATTCCTCGATCACGCTCACTGATTATCTCCGTTTCAGGGTTCGAATTTAGGCATCAGGCTGGTATCGGTGACAAAACGCCGGAACAAGGACTTGTCCTGCGCAAAGGTCACCGCATGATCCGGGTCGATCTCCTTGGCTTCGATCGCATCGAGCAAAGCCTGGTCGAGCATCTGCATCCCCAGTTTCTTACCCGTTTGTAACTGGGACGGGATTTGGTGGGTCTGATCGGTTGAAATGAGCTTGGCGATAGCTCGGGTCATGATCATGATTTCCACTATCGCCTTGCGGCCCCTGGAATCCGGTGTCCGGACCAGCACCTGAGAGATTACGGCGTTCAGACCCTGGGTCAGAAATGCTTTGGTTTGCTCGCGCAGCTCTGCCGGCAGGGCGTCGATCATCCTGTCGATGGTTTTTACCGCGCCGGTCGTATGCAGCGTGCCCAGGACCAAGTGCCCGGTTTCGGCGGCTGTCATCGCCATCGAAATGGTTTCCTCATCGCGCAGTTCACCGACCAGGATTACATCCGGATCCTCGCGCATCGCTGCACGCACGCCATCGGCAAAGGAGTGAATATGGGTGCCCAGTTCCCGCTGGATTACCTGCGAGCTCTTACTGCTGTGAACAAATTCGATCGGATCCTCAAGGCTGATGATATTTACCTTACGATTTCGATTGATATAGTCGATCATCGCCGCGAGCGTGGTTGATTTTCCGGTACCCGTTGAACCCGTGACCAGGATCATGCCCTGGTGATGGTCGCAGAGTGATTTTACGATCGGGGGGAAACCAAGCTTGTCCAGTGCCGGAACTTCGTCCGGAATGTGCCGGAAGGTTGCACCTACACCGGTATCCTTACGATAAACATTGACCCGGAAACGACCGCCATCTTCACTGACATAGGCAAAATCGATGTCGCCACCCTGGTCAAACCTGTCGCGCTGGTTTTCGCTCAGAATTTCCTCGACATATCCTTGCAGTTCAGTGCTGCCAAGTTCGCGAAAGCGAATTGCAGTTAGATTGCCATGCAGTCTGAGCATTGGCGGAACACCGACCGCGAGGTGGATATCGGAACAGCCCTGCTGCAGACCGAGTTTCAAAAATGCATCGATTCTCGCCATCAGTGCCCGCCTGTCGAAATGAATTGCACTTTGCCTGGTCTAATCGGGTCGGTCGAATTTTGAGACGTATGCGCAGCATCATCGGTTTCGCCCGATTGTCTGATTATCAATTGAATACACCCCGAATGATTTCAGGGCCTAGAGTATCAAAGGTAGGGGTCCAATGCCTGATAGATATCATCCATGGTTTCATGTCTATCCTTCGGATCGAGAGACATGGCTTTGGCGATGACATCGCTAAGTTCCCGGGGAATCTTGTCGTTGACCTCGATGGCCAGTGCCGCCTTGCCTTGCACGTGCTGGTACATGACTGACATGTGGTCGCCACGGCGGTATGGAGGCACCCCGGTCACCAGTTCATACAAGATGATGCCAAGGCTGTAGATATCCGCCTGAACATTGACTTTCTTGCCGAGAATCTGCTCCGGCGCCATGTATTTCGGTGAGCCGATGACATAACCGGTCTTGGTGAGCTGGGTGTCGCCGCTCTTTTGTGCTGCCGCCACGCCAAAATCAACGACTTTCAGTAAGCCCTCCTCATTGATCAGGATATTCGCCGGTTTAAGATCCCGGTGGACAATGCCGACAGAGTGAGCGACCGCCATGCCGGTGGCTATGTCACAGGCGAAGCGCGTTGCCTTGTCGATTGCCAACGGTTTTTCGTCAACGACTTCACCGCCCAGCGTATGCGATGGAAAATATTCCATCGAGATGGCGTAGAGGCCTTGCAGGTGAAGAAAATCATAGATGCGAATGACGTTCTTGTGGCTGATTTTTCTTGAGTAACGCAGCTCGTGTACGAAGCGCTTGAGCATTTCTTCATCCGATGAAATATTTGGATTAAGAAACTTGAGTACGAGTTGCTCTTCAACCACTTTGTCTTCGACTAACAACACTGTGCCGAATGCACCCTTACCGATCTGGGTGATGAATTTGTAACGGCCTTCGATCGTATCACCTGGTTTCAGCGTTGTGATATCCAGGATCTGGGCTTTCTCGGCCTCCCTGATTACCTCGGCGACATCGGCGCTGTCCATTAACATCGTATGTTCGGGCTCAGCATATTGCGCGACTTCTTCATCGGAGAGAACTGCCGTGTCAGAGAAACGCCGTTCGAGTTTCTTTATGGCCCGGTTTGCCGCGCGAATAACAGTTTCGTCACCGTCATTGCTGTGGCTGGCGATGGCCTTCCGAATGCTGGTTGAATGAGTCGCGTCGGCGATGCTGGACAGAGTCGCCATGGCTTCCAGGCGGATCGCCTTTTCTTCCCGGCCCAGTAACGGCAGCAAAATATCGATACACTTTTCATCGCCTAGCTTTCCCAGTGCGCGAATGACAACCGGCATTGCCTTGTGGTTTGATTTCACCATGTCGATCAACGCCGGGGTCGCCTTTTTACTGCCAATTGCGGCCAGCGCGTCCACCGCGCGTTCGCTGACCCACCAGTCCTTGTCTTTTGTCGCAGCGATCAGTTTGTCGATGGCACGCTCATCGCGGGTTACATTGAGAATTTCGATCGCCGCCCGTCGGATGCCTTCATCGTCGTCACCGATTAGGTCCATTACGGCGTCTACGACCCGTGGCCCGCCAATTTTTGCCAATGCATCGGCGGCCCGCGAGCGTACCCACCAGTCTTCATCGGAAATTGCGCCGAGCAGGTCCTTGATCGAATTTGAATCACCGATTTCATTCAGCACTTCAACGGCAGCACGCCGGACATATTCAGATTCGTCTTTCAGTATATGTATCAGGTACTTGATGGTTTCGGGATGATTGATCTTGATGACCAGTTCGATTGCCTTGTTCTGTACCTCCAGATCGGGATCGCGCAGCAGACGCACGACCATTTCTACATTGACGTCTCCCTCCATTTGGCTGAGCCCGGATAGTGCGGCCTGGCGGACCATTTTGTTCTTGTCGGCAAGCTGTTTCTCAAGACAGCGCCTGACCTCGGGTTTGTTGTAGCGATACAGGATGTTGATGATATGTACCTTGGCAATCGAATCCTTGCCTTCCATGCGTTCGATCAGGTCAGGCACCATGTCTTCTGTGGCAAGACCCGCAATCAAGCCAAAGATCGCCGCTTTTTCGTGCGCCTCGACCTTGTACGCTATACGCAGAAGCTCATACACATTCAGACGTTTATTGTTGTGTTTGAGGACAGTGAGGACGGCTGCCTTGTCCGTGTCCGGATCACGAAGTAGTTCCAGCAATAATGAAGGGTCGTACTTATCGCTACTGGTCAAGGCCCAGGCGACGCCAGCGACGACACGCTCGTTATTTTCCTTCAGCCCTTCTCCGTAAAGGGGAAAGGTCTTGTCGGTGAGAGTTTGTGACAGGACATCGACATAGGCTACGGTCTGTTTCTGGTTGGCGTGCGCCAGGGCTTCTAGGACTGGTGGAATTGCGCTGCCGCCAAGGGTGGAGAGCTTATCCAGTGCTTTTAGGGCCGCGGGCGATTCCACCTCTCCAAGTTCCATAACCTGGGACACAAGGCGTTCTGCCTTCATAGAAGAAAAAAACTTCATAGATTGTGCGTCTCAGTTGTCGTCATTGCGATGATCTCGCTGTCATACGGGTAAACACATGCCCACGGTGACTTCCCACTGATTTCATGGAGTTTGCACCATCATCTACTGCATTATGCCACACGGTTGGCAGCAAAATAGCGACCTGAATCACAGCGCGCAATTGTTCAGAGACAGGCTGGGACAGGTTACAATGGGTCAGTTTTCTGTGGTTTCTGCATTGCAATGAAAAATGACGCCAATCCGGGACTTGCCAAGGTTCTCGCGGATTTTGGTGAA
>JAPUHG010000320.1 GCA_027297845.1 Gammaproteobacteria bacterium
TCCCAACTACGTGCCTAAGGCACCTAAGGAGTAGGTTTGCTGTAGGTAGTTTTCTGGTCTCGACCACCCGTTCCCTTCCGGGAGCGGGTGGTCAGACTCCCTGCTGGTTACCTTTCACCTCATGCGCTTCAAGACAATCGCCATAAGCTGGTAATCTCGCCACGTTCAAGAGTTCAGCATGCTTAGCTGCGGAAAATGCGGGTCCATTTCCACAGTCCGTCAAGGAAAATTCCGGCCAGTTCAAGCCTGAATAGCTACAAACCAGTCCAATCGTTTGGATCACCTGTATCCCTCAGGGCTCATGCATAATCGTGAGCTTCCGGCGATGTGCAAAGGGGTGACCAGGGACACTTTATGAACTATAAAAAGCGCATCGCGATACTGGTTATCCTGATTGTTTCGCTGCTCGCCTGGTTCTGGATGGGCTCGCGTTACCCGGCCATGGACGAGAAGGCGGCCATGGCCGGCGAAGTTGTGATGGCAGATGTTCTGAGTTTCGAGGCCCATTTCCCGGTCGATGCCTCGGCCCCGATGTGGCGCAAGATATTTCATTCCACGCTCAACTGGATTCTTACCAACCGCCAGGGCATGACCTTTGGCGTGCTGCTGGCCACCCTCGTGCTCACCTTGTTGCAACTGCGGCGCCGGCTGAGCAGCTTCCGCAGTGTCTTTCGGGATATCCTCAAAGGGGTGCTAATCGGTGCTCCTCTGGGCGTGTGCGTGAACTGCGCCGCACCCATTGCCTACGGGATGCGCCAGCAGGGTATGCGCAAGGGTACGAGCCTGGCGACAATGTTCGCCTCGCCGACGCTGAACATCATCGTGCTGGCGATGACTTTCAGCCTGTTGCCCTTGTACATGGCTGTTACCAAGTTGGTCGCCACCCTTCTTTTTCTATTGCTGCTACTGCCGCTGCTGGTGCGCCTCGCCGACCGGGACCCTGCATTGGCCGATCCGGTCCCGGCGCTGCAGGCGGACAATCGTGGGGCGCCGGCCGGGCCCGAGCCATGGTCCGTTGCGCTGCGCGGCCTGAGCGGCGACCTGTGGCGCAACCTCCTGTTTATCGTAGTGCGCACGGTACCGCTGATGCTCCTGGCCGGCTTGCTTGGCGCAGCCATGGCCAACCTGATCCCGTTCGAGTCAATTTCAGGCTGGCAGGTTTCCTTCGCGGCGATGGCTTTGGTCGGGCTGCTTGGCACCTTCGCGCCGGTGCCGATCGCGTTCGACGTGGTCGTTGTGCAAGCGCTGCTGGTATCGGGATTGCCACCCGAATTCGCGATGGTACTGTTGTTCACGCTGGGCGTATTCAGCATTTATCCGCTGATGCTGGTGGCGAAAATGCTCTCCTGGCGATTCTCCGGGACGCTGTTCCTGTCCGTGACACTCGTGGGCGTGGCGACGGGTTACTTTGCCGGGGGTTGGGAGGGCTACCAGGCCGACCGCGAGGCCAGGATATTCGAGCAGAATTTTTCACAGCGGGATCGGCCCACCATGAATCCGGCCGATGCTGCTGGACCGGATGACGGAGTCAGGGAGGCAAAGACGCCGGCCTCGCGGGCACTGCCTGCCGCGGGCGCCGCCGCGATCTACAGGCAAGGCGGCGTGAGTCTGAGCGCGCTGGCGTACCGCACGCGATCGCCTGCTGCCAGTTCGATGCCCTTCGAACACCGGCCGGGCAACGGCCTGGGCCTGACCAATCCGGAGCCTCAGTTGCTGGACTTAATGCTGCCGTTCTCACAGGGACGGGGTATTGCGGCAGGCGACTTCACTGGGGACGGCTGGCCGGACCTGGCAGTCGCCGACAACCGTGGGGTCCGCCTGTACCGCAATTCCGCGGGAAACCGCTTCGAGCCGCTGCCGTTGGACATCCCCCGCTTGCAGCAAGCCAGCGTGCTGCTGGTCGCCCTGGTCGATCTGAACAACGATGGCTGCCTCGACCTGTTTGCCGGGACCTTTGGCGACGAAGATTTTATCGTCGCCGGTGATTGTGATGGTTTCGGGCAGGCGTTAGTCGTGGAATTGCCGCATCTTGAAGGCCTGATGACCCAGGCGGCGGCGTTTGCGGATATCGACCAGGACGGCGATCTCGATATCCTCAAGGGCAACTGGTTCTTCCTGATTCCCCGCGTGGCGCCTGCACATCGCGCCACCAACTATATCGCGCTGAACCAGGGAGCCTTCGGCTTCACCCAGGAGCCGCTGGAGGAGATCGTTGGTGAAACGCTTGCGGTGTACTGGTCTGACCTGGACCAGGATGGCCACCTTGAAATGATCATTGGCAATGATTACATGGAACCGGATATCTACTACGAGGGTACCTCTGCTGGTGGCTTCCGCCAGCTTTCTGCTGGCGGCCCGGTGCCGGTGTCGCCCCTGGCCACGATGAGCATCGATTCGGCCGATATCGATAATGACTTGGACCTTGACCTGTTCCTGTCCGGCAAGGTCAACGATTTTTCTATGCGCCAGGGTGATCAGCCGGTCGGTATCGTACAGCGCAGAGCCTTCGTCATTCAGCACCGCAAGGATTTCCAGCGACGTTACTGCGAACTGTTCGAATCCTCTGACGATCGTGAAGCCTGTGAAATGAGGTTTACGCTCGGTGACCTGATACGGCACGCGAGCATCGATGGCTGTTCCGATCTGGCCACGGCCCGGCAAAAAGACGAGTGCATGATTACGATTCGGATCAAAAATGCCTTGGTTCGGCGCAAATGGGAATTTTGCCCACAGATTCCCGCCAATGAGTTCCCAGTGCACCGCCAAATGTGCGATGCCTACGCCGCGTATGACGCGGTGGCCCAGCCCAAAAAGCTGGGCGACAAGTACCTCGACCAGGGTGCGATCGATCAGACCATGCAGGGCAATGTTTTGTTGCTGCGCCAGTCCGATGGCCGCTACACCCAGCAGGCAGAAGAGTTCGGTGTGTTTGATGCCTTCTGGGCATGGAATGCACGCTTTGCCGACCTCGACCTCGACCAGTGGCAGGACCTGTACGTGACCAATGGCTGGTGGTTGGAAACGTCGATGTATTCGAACAAGTTTTTCCACAATCAGGCCGGCCAGGGGTTTCTGGCCCGGGAGCAGGAATTCGGGCTGGTGAACCTGCGCAAGCAGCACGCCTTCGTTTACCTGGACTTCGACCAGGATGGCGATCTCGATATCATTTCCCGTTCGCTTGGCGGCGAGTTCGACGTGTTCATCAACCAAATTCAAGAGCGGCATTCCATCTCGTTTGAATTTCGCGACGCGCTGGGCAATCACTTCGGAATCGGCAACCGGATCACTCTTTTTTATGGCGAAGACGATGAGCTTCACCAACTGCGGGAAATCAAGGCCAGCGGCGGTTTTGTCTCTTTCGCGCCGCCGGTGGCACATTTCGGGCTGGGGCCGTACGAAAGGGTCAAGCGCGTTCGCGTTGACTGGCGCGACGGCAGCGTCTCCACCATCGACGAGGCATTGGAAGCCGGGCACAAATACATTATCAGACGAGAATTGCAGGTGAATTTCTGATAATTGTGTACGAGCGTTAATATGTACTAGCGTTAACAGGAAACTCGTAGAAGCGATTTCACGTCGAGTAAGCCAAGATCAAAAAAACGGGAGAGACCAAATGGTCAGGCTCGATACCGATACCCAGCTTGCCTGTGGGATTCGCGTGCGCTCGGGCGCGGTTCCGTTCGCGACCTCCTGCCTCCTTGCCATCGCAGTCCTTGCCGTGGCCTGCACCGACAGCGAGCCGACGGGTGCGACCACGACCAGCCCGACCACGGCGTCGCAGTGGTTCACTGACGTCACCACGGAAGTCGGACTCGACTTCGTGCACGAGACACCGTCGTCGCAATCTCCGCCACCGGCGACGCTCCTTCGGTAATCGTTAGAGACATCATTATGTTAAGAGCGCCCTGGCATCCCGCCTGAAGGTATCCGAGCATACAACGCTGTTCTAATTCACAGCCGCAGTGCCTCTTTGACTTATGCAATAACGAGGCGGAAAATTGCCTGCGTTAGGAACGGTGTACGACGAATTCCAATTGACCGACAGTGTTGAAA
>JAPUHG010000321.1 GCA_027297845.1 Gammaproteobacteria bacterium
CACACATCATTGCCGATGACTATTCCCTTTGATATCTTATCTTGTTTTGCAACTGGCACGTCCAATCTGTCGTAACGATAATCGTTCCCGATGATACAAACATTCGGTCCTATCATGCAGTAATCGCCGATTTTCACGCCCCCTGCTTCTGCAGCGATGAAACAACCCGTTCCTATGCTCACATTTTTTCCAATAACCAGTTCCCCACTCGTGGCCTTAATCTTCGTGAACGAACCGATCTCTGTCCCAGTGCCGATTTTCAAATTCTTGCTCAGTTCGACTTCTGCTCTAGGGCTTATCTTGCACCCGAATTTGTAAAAATAAATTAGCGTGACAATCGAAGAGGGTACTAGAAAACGTTGGATCAATTTTCTGAGTTTCATTGCACACTCCGATATGGTGACAATTTGAGACCAATATCCCTAAGGGTCATAATCGATTGTATCTCACCACCGCTCACTCGTCGGCAGACTCGTCTTTGTATGGCAACAGCCCTTGTTCCCTATACCAGCTAACGGTGCGGCGCATGCCCTCTGCCAGAGGGACTTGCGGTTCGTAGAGTAGTTGTTGCCGGGCTTTCTTAATGGAAAAGGCTCTATTGTTTTTGAAAAAACGGACACGTCTGACATGCAGCGGCGGTTCGACACGAAGCGGCACACAGATTTTTTCACATAACCACGCGGCACCGATGAGCAATGAATACGGGAGTCGAATTTTCGGCTTTGGTGCGCCAACAGTGCTTGCAGCGAGATCAATGTAATCCTCCAGCGGCAAGTAGTTGGCGCCACCGATAATAAATACTTCGCCACTAATGCCCGGCGTTTCTGCCGCCTTCAGTACACCGTCAACGACGTCATCGACATAGACGGCATGAAAATTTTCCTGGCATGGACCGGCCTTAAAGAATGTCCCTTTCGACAACATACTGAACATCTTCAGCATTCTCAGGTCACCGGGCCCGTACATTGAGCACGGACGCACGACTACGACCTCCAATTCTCCGGTCTCGGCTGTTTTCAGAACCAATAGCTCTGCCTCCAGCTTCGTTTCCTGATATAAATCGCCGGGGTTGTATGGAGCGTCTTCGCTGCTCGGCGTATCTCTGACGTCACCATGAACGCCGATTGTCGATACGTGGATGACCCGTTTGACCCCCGCCGCGGTTGCCGCATCAAGCATGCACCGCGTTCCGTGCACGTTGATGGCTTCGTAGCTCTCGGGAGGTCCGGATGCTGTCCGGAAATTGGAAACCGTATGAAAAACCCATTCGCATCCATCAACGAGGGACCTCAATGCATCATCGTCGCCGATATCGCCAATAATTGTTGTTACTGATTCCGGGAGATGCTGCGCCTTGTCTGGATCTCGCGCCAGCGCATTCACGCTATATCCACGCGCACACAGCGCCTGAACCAGGTGAGACCCCAAGAAACCAGTAGAACCCGTTACGGCCACTTTTCTTTTTTCTGAATTCATCGGTCGCGACTGCCCGGTTGGCTAGTGGTCAAATCTGATCTGTTATTGAAGCATGCGGATACATGCTGTGTGTGTGAACGGCGTCAACGTTTCTAAGCCTTTCCGATTCATTCCATCCTAATTCGGACGCAGCCAATTTCGATATTCTCTTCGTAACCTCCGGTGGCGGACTGCCCGCAGCGCCGATGTTGGTTCGACGTAACAGCAGGTCCGGCAGCGTTCGAACCATTTCATGGCGCAATGAGTACCTGAGGTTTTCATCATCATCGGACGACGCTGATGCCCCGGCAGATGCAGTAAAACCGGCAAGCTCCTGAGGTGCCGAGTACAAAGGTTTCCGGGACGATACAGACCTTGCCAACTCGAAGCCACTGTGTCGTGCAATGATTTCCACGGCTTTTTGTGCCGTCGCGCGCGCAGTCGTCCATTTTTCGCCCTGAACGATCCAGGCACGACGTGGGCCTCCGAAACTATCGCTCTCTGCGATGAGCGGTGCGTCAATCGGTTGAGGTCCTGAACGGCTTGATGGATGCAATGGCTGCTGTCCGATATGTAACATAAGGACGTCACTGCCGCGAAAATTCCAGTTCTCGAAGCCGCTGTTCAGTTCGCACAGCATCGAACTCAGCTCCTCCCGGGAAACCGTCAGCCGATCCTGATCTTCGGCCGAGGGGAAATACCATGTGCCTACCATCGTCAGGCCGTGCCAGGGAACGGCAAATAATAAGCGGTCGGTATTCGGGCGGCCTGCATCATCTCGAGGTGGAAAACCAATTGCGCATTCAAGCCCGGCGTTCGGCAAAATCAGATTTACAGATCTTAGCAAGCCAACACTACCGATCGCGCCAAAAGGACATGTAGCAGCGTGGGCCCAGGGTCCCTGACAACTGACTACCGTACGTGCGTGAATTTCATGCTCACGACCCGTTAGTTGATCGCGAACAGCCACTCCCACCGCTGAACCTCTGGACTGAAGCAATCGCTCGACGGCCAACTAATTGTGTACACTCGCTCACGGATCGCGCGCGGACAGTACCAGTGCCAGAGACAAGCGCTCGGAGTCGGTCATGACGGCGTCGTACCAAGACGCGCCACCACTGACATCGCCCATGTAGAGCCCTTCGGCGAGACCAACCAATTCGGTGCGAGATATTATGCCTCCGGCGGGAAGACGTTGAGGTATCGGCATTTCACGATTTCGGTCGAATGTCACTGCAGCATTCAATGCCAGTCCGGCCCCCATGATGAGGCGACTTTTGCTCCGCTGCCAGCCTGTCGGTATCACGCACTGCAATGGACGGACGAGATTCGATGCTACGCGAAGAAACGTGGATCGCTCCTGGCTGGACGACCGCGCCCGTTTGAAGTCGAGATTCTGCAGATACCGGAGACCGCCGTGTACTATTTTAAGGCTGTTTGCGCTGGTTCCAGACCCAAAGTCT
>JAPUHG010000322.1 GCA_027297845.1 Gammaproteobacteria bacterium
CGCGGCGTGAGTGAATGATGAGCAAGCAGAGCTGGTATTTATAAGAAGTATTCATTCGCGCTCGAGCTGGCTTGAGCCACCGGCATGTTGGCAGTATTCATGCCGCCGACAAGGCCATGGCAATTGACCACGCGCGCGACCTCTATACCCGGCGCAACGAGGGCATCAGCATCTGGGTAGTCGAATCCGCAAATATTATCGCGTCCGACCCGGCGGACAGCGATGCGTTGTTCGACCCGGCTGCCGACAAGATCTATCGCCATCCGACCTTTTACGAGATACCGGACGATGTCGAGAATATATGAGGACCGGCTGACGAAATGAACAAAGAAAAGGCACTGATCGCGTATGTCACGCGCATGGGAGACAACGCCATTATCATGGCGCAGCGGCTGTCCGAGTGGGTCGGCCACGGCCCGGAACTGGAAGAAGAAATGGCGATGGGCAACTTCGCGCTGGACTATGTTGGACAGGCGCGCATGTTTTTCTCTTACGCCGGTGAACTCGAGGGGAAGGGGCGCAGCGAAGACGACATCTGTTTTCTCCGCGATGGCTGGGATTATGGCAACGTCCTGCTGGTGGAACGGCCCAATGGAGATTTTGGCGAGACCATCGCCCGGCTGGTGTTGTTCGAAACATTTTATTCCCTGCAACTGGAGGCCCTGGCGTCCTCGCCGGCCAAAAAACTCGCTGAAATAGCCGCGCGCGCGATCAAGGAATCCGCTTACCACCTTCGCCATGCCAGCCACTGGCTGCTTCGTCTCGGTGACGGCACTGAAGAAAGCCACCGCCGGGTGCAGGGCGCGATTGATAACTTGTGGACCTATACCGGAGAGTTGTTTGCAACTGATGAGGTCGACGAATTGATGCAGGCCGAATGGGAAGCGCCCGATCTGACAGTGCTGCACGAGCAATGGCATCGGCAAATTGAACAATTGCTGGCCAAGGCCACTTTGCAGAAACCGGATGATGGCTGGATGGATTCAGGCGGCAAGCAAGGCCACCACAGCGAGCACCTGGGATACATCCTGGTCGAGATGCAAAGCCTGCAGCGCACCTACCCGGGCGCCAACTGGTAGAAAAGCATGCCGACTCGAAACCGCAAGCTTGAGGCATCTGCCTGGGAAATACTGGAGCATATTCCCGATCCGGAAATTCCGGTATTGAGCATTGTCGATCTCGGCATCGTACGATCGGTAGAAATCGATGGTCCAAAAGTGATCGTGGGGGTTGCGCCAACCTATTCGGGTTGCCCGGCGACCGAGGTCATCGAAGACAGTGTCATCAAATCGTTGCAATCGGGCGGGATCAGCGACGTCTCCATACATAGAGTATTGTCGCCACCGTGGACCAGCGACTGGATCAGCGACCGCGGGCGCGAGAAATTGCGAAAGTATGGAATTGCGCCACCGAAAAAAGGGGTAGCACACGGCAGGTTGCTCGGCGATGCAATGCCTGCAGAGCGAATTGCGTGTCCAAGATGCGGCACTGAGAACACAAAAAAGGTCAGTGAATTCGGCTCAACGGCCTGCAAGGCATCCTACAAATGCATAGAATGCCTGGAGCCTTTCGAGTATTTCAAATGCATTTGACGATTTTCAACAAAAAGGTGCATGGATAAATGAAGCATCTCGATGAAGCGGGCGAGACCTACGGCGAGCATTTTTTGTTCGCTGCTCGTGTGGGGCTGCTAATGATTTTTGGCGGACTCGCTGCGCTTGTTCATGCGATTTGTCCGTGGTGGTTTGCGCGCACCGGTTCAAATGCAATCCAGACTATAAACGCCATGCTGGAAAATCGGCATAAAGTCACGGGAAATACCCGACAAAACAGCGCGGCCGATGCGAACCGGATCGGACCGGAAAACTCACGCCAGCGATGATAAATTCCTGGCCGCTAATACATAAACAAGTCACCCAATGAAGCATTTTCACAAACTAAAGATCGCCCGGATCGAACCGGAGACACCGGATTCGGTGTGCGTTTATCTGGATGTGCCGGAGGAACTGCGCGATGAGTATGCCTTCCTCCAGGGCCAGCATCTGCCGGTGCGTGCCGAGATCGACGGTGAACAGGTCAGGCGAACCTATTCGATTTGCAGTGCGGTAGGAGAACCGGAACTCCGCATCGGTGTGCGCGTACAGAAGAACGGGGTGTTCTCCGGGTATATCGCTACGACTCTGCAGACCGGGGATTTGCTCGAGGTAATGCCGCCGGTCGGTCACTTTCAGACACTTTTGTCGGCGGAAAAAAAGAAAAACTACGTGGCGTTCGTCTCCGGCAGCGGTATTACGCCACTGCTTTCGATCGTGAAAACCACGCTGGCTACGGAACCGCAAAGCCGGTTTTTCCTGTTCTATGCCAACAGAACTCAGGAAAGCACGATGTTTCTCGAGGAGTTGCACGACCTGAAGAATCAGTACACGGATCGACTATCGCTGCATTTCATTTTCAGTCAGGAGGAGCAGGAATTCGAAATCGCCAGTGGGCGATTCGATGCAGACAAAGTTCGCCGGCTCTACCAGGGTTTCTGTGCCGGCCTGACCACCGATGAAGTCTTTGTTTGTGGGCCCGGCACTATGATCGATACAGTCAAGAACACGCTCATTGAACTCGGTATCGATAAGAGCAATATTCACAGTGAGCACTTCGCGGTCAGCAAGAAGACCGAGCCGGCACCGGAAGCCGCTGCAGCGCAGCCCACCGACGTGGCCGAGGATATCGCCAGCGTCACGGTAATCCTGGATGGCCATACGAAGAAGTTCGATATGCCGATGGATGGCGTGACGGTGCTGGAAGCAGCCCGCGAACATGGCCTGGATTTGCCTGCGTCCTGTGAGGCCGGGGTCTGCTCGACCTGCCGCACGCATCTTCGTGAAGGCAAGGTGGAAATGGAAGAAAACTACGCGCTGGAACCCTGGGAGGTCGATGAGGGATTTGTCCTCGCCTGCCAGGCGCACCCACTCAGCAGGAGATTGGTCATCGATTACGACAAGACCTGATCAAGAACCATTGTTCCCAAGTTTCCCCGGCAAACCGCTACAATAAGCGCCCGCCATCAACCCGGGATTATGCTGGATGAGCGAAACAGTATCTCTTTCACTGCACGGTCAGGTCGCGGTTATCACCATCGACAACCCACCGGTCAATGCGCTGTCCCACTCGGTGCGAAAAGGCATCAGCGACTGCCTTGCCGAGGCGGCTAAAGACGATAACGTCAAGACGGTGGTTCTCTACTGCGCGGGCCGAACATTTATCGCCGGCGCCGATATCCGTGAATTTGGCAAGCCGCCACAAAGCCCATCGCTGCGCGAAGTGCTTTCGCAACTGGATAGTTTCCGCAAACCAATCGTTGCCGCTATCCACGGCACCGCACTAGGGGGTGGGCTGGAGACCGCGCTGTGCTGCCACTACCGGGTAGTGAATAGCGATGCAAAACTGGGTCTGCCAGAGGTAAAACTGGGACTCTTACCGGGATCGGGTGGCACCCAGCGATTGCCACGCCTGATCGGGGCCGAGCGCGCGCTCGACATGATGATCGGCGGAAAACCGGTCGATGCGACAACCGCAACCGCCTGGGGGATAAGCGATGAATGCACTGATGACGAAATCCTGCAAGCCGCCATGGATTTCGCGAAAAATAAAATAGATGTTGAGAAGCTGCCACGAGTCAGCGCAAACAAAGTCGCCGACATCGAGGACGATTTTTTCGCCGCATACCGGAAAAAGATTGCCCACCGTACCCGTGGCTTTGCAGCGCCTGAAAGAATCGTACAATGCGTGGAGGCCGCCGTATCGCTGTCCTTCGAAGAAGGTATGCGCAAGGAGCGCGAGCTGTTTCGTCTTTGCCGCGACTCTGACCAGAGCGCATCGATGCGCCATCTGTTTTTCGCCGAGCGCCAGGTCGCCCGCGTCCCCGATGTACCCGCGGACACACAGGTACGCGAGATTGACAACCTTGCAGTTATCGGCGCCGGCACCATGGGCGCTGGTATTGCGCTGGCATGTCTCAATGCGGGGCTGAATGTATCGCTGCTCGATAAAGATCGGCAGGGTCTGGAGCGCGGCCAGGCCACGATCGAAAAATTGCTTTCCGCTGCCGTCAGCAAGGGACGGCAAACAGCTACGCAAATGCGGGAACAGTTATCTCGCCTGGAGCTGATCGATGATTATCAGGCGCTGGCCGACGCCGACCTGGTCATCGAAGCCGTCTTCGAATCGATGGCCATCAAGGAAGAGGTGTTTTCCATGCTGGACAAGGTCTGTCGTGATGGCGCAATACTCGCCAGCAACACCTCTACCCTGGATATCGATCGGATTGCGGCGGCGACCTCGCGCCCCGCAGACGTGATCGGGCTGCATTTTTTTAGTCCCGCCAATATTATGAAACTGCTGGAACTTGTCCGCGGGGCCGAGACCTCGGCCGAGGTTATCGCCACCTCAATGCGCTTTGCGCGGCAGCTATCCAAGATCGGCGTCCTGGTCGGCAACTGCTTCGGTTTTGTCGGCAATCGAATGCTCTATGGGTATGGCCGCGAGAACCAGTTTCTGCTGCTCGAAGGCGCGGCGCCCGAGCATATCGACAAGGTTCTAACCGACTGGGGCATGGCGATGGGACCGAACGCCGTCGGCGATCTCGCCGGGCTGGATGTTGGTTACAAAGTCCGCCAGGAGCGCACCGATCTGCCCGCTGATTCCAGGTATTACCGAGTCGCCGACATGCTTGCGGAGCAAGGCCGCTATGGCCAGAAGACCGGTCGCGGGATTTATTTATACACGGACGGGTCGCGCAAGCCGACAACGGATCCGGAGGTGAGCGATATGATTCGCCAGGAAGCCAAACGCCTTGGTGTGGAACAAAGAGAAATCGGCAACGACGAAATTATCGAGCGTTGTATTTATGCGTTGGTTCTGGAAGGTGCGAGGATACTCGAAGAAGGTTTTGCCCAGCGCGCCAGCGACATAGACGTGGTCTGGGCGAATGGTTATGGGTTTCCACGTTTTCGCGGCGGCCCGATGTTCTATGCTGATACCATTGGCTTAGATAAAGTCGATGAAGCAGTCTGCCGGTTTCGCGAGCGCTTTGGCTCGCAATACTGGTCAGCGTCTGAACTTCTGGAAAGACTGGCGCGTGACGGCGGCACATTCGGAAATCTGGCAAATAAGGAATAAATCATGAGCGATGCATTTATCTGCGAAGCCGTAAGGACCCCGATTGGCCGCTATGGCGGAGTACTCGCCCGGGTACGTGCCGATGACCTGGCCGCCAGGCCGATAGCCGAAATTCTGAGCCGTAACGGCGACCTCGATGCGAAGTTGATCGATGATCTGTATTACGGTTGCGCCAACCAGGCGGGGGAAGACAACCGCAACGTCGCGCGTATGGCGGGCCTGCTTGCCGGTTTGCCGGTTGAAGTTCCCGCCTGCACGGTCAATCGCCTGTGTGGTTCCGGCATGGATGCGATCGGGATGGCCGCACGCATCATAAAAAGCGGAGAGGCTTCACTGGTTCTGGCCGGCGGTGTCGAATCCATGTCACGCGCACCGATGGTGATTCCGAAACAGGAAGCTGCGTTCGGACGCCGCGCGGAGATGTTTGATACGACGATGGGCTGGCGATTCATAAATCCCTTGATGAAAGAACAATTTGGCGTGGACTCAATGCCGGAAACCGGCGAAAACGTCGCCGAGCAATACAACATCAGCCGCGTCGATCAGGACGCGTTCGCTTTTGCTAGTCAGCAGCGCGTCGCGATTGCACAGAAAAATGGATTTTTCAGTCACGAGATCATCCCGGTCAGCATTCCGCAACGCCGTGGCGATCCTGTAGTCGTGGATACGGACGAACATCCGCGTGCGGAAACCAGCCTGGAAAAACTGTCGTTGCTGCCGACACCGTTTCGCAAGGATGGCACGGTGACCGCCGGCAACGCATCCGGAATTAACGATGGCGCTTGCGCATTACTGCTCGCGTCGGGTAAGGCTGCGAGAAAACACGGTTTGACGCCCCTGGCCAAGGTCGTTGGCATGGCAGCGGCCGGTGTCGAGCCACGCATCATGGGCATCGGGCCGATTCCCGCGACCCGGAAAGTGCTGGCAATGACCGGGTTGGAGCTGACGCAGATGGATGTCATCGAAATTAATGAGGCCTTTGCCTCTCAATCACTGGCGGTCATTCGCGAGCTCGGTCTGGCGGATGATGCCGAGCATGTAAACCCGAATGGCGGCGCCATTGCACTCGGTCATCCACTGGGCATGACCGGTGCGCGCCTGGTCACCACAGCCGCATACCAGTTGCGCGAGACCGGCGGCCGCTACGCCCTATGCACGATGTGCATCGGCGTCGGTCAGGGTATCGCGATGATTATCGAGAGCGTTTGAGGCTGCCGTCTAAAACAGCTTGGCCTAAAGAGATGACTTGTCGCTGAACTTCGCTGGTCGCTTTTCCCTTAGCGACGCCAGGCCTTCACGTACATCGGCTTGTCTGAACCCCATGAACTCGAGCGCCAGCGAGGTATCGAAATTCGGACCCGCCATGCGCAACCAGTTGTTCAACGCGTATTTTGTCCAGCGTATTGCGCTCGGGCTGCCATTCGATAATTCGACGGCGGTCTCCAGCGCGGTTGAATACAGCGCATCGTCATCGACGCAAAGCGAGACCAGGCCGATACGCTCCGCCTCCTCGC
>JAPUHG010000033.1 GCA_027297845.1 Gammaproteobacteria bacterium
TGGTCGGGTTACGCACGACTTCGGTAATCACGCATATCTGGATCACCCGCAACAAACAATAATTGCTCATACGACCGGGCGCGGTACGGCCTTGTGCAATCTGGACAGGCTGCAGGCATCGCGGGGACTGATTCGGAGAAAGCATTGGCGGAAAAAACAGCACACCAAACCTGGGCTGAACCATACAAAATAAAGATGGTTGAGCTGCTCCATATGACAAGCCGGGCGGAGAGGGAAAAAGCTATTCTCGATGCCGGCCAACGTACAGCCGGGCTTCAAGTTGGCGAGACGAAAATATGGCGGACCGCGCGCGGTGATTACCGGCATAGCAATCGATTCGACCTGCCAGCGCCCATTATATTCGTCAGGATCAACGCCAAATATCGTTACGATATCACCGTCCCTGATGCCGGAAGTCGCGGCCTGAAACTGGTTAATGTTGCCATTGTTATTGGTCAATGTGATTGCCAACGCAGGCGGTGGCGTGGCCTCGTCAGGAATTATGCCGCCGGACACTTAGCTACCTGGATTGGGGTCCCATATATTCTGAAACTCGATCTCGTCTGCATTAGGCACATCCGTGACCACCCAGGTACCGTTTGTATTCGTCCCCGCTACAAAGCACGTAACAAGCCCTCGTCCGCGCTCAATCCTCCCAGTCACCGGCCAGTGAGCGTGCTGCCGCGAACAACAAGCCGGCGGCCACCAGGTAGAGGCTCGTGCCGGCCATAATGGAGTACTTCAGGGCATCGTCGCCGTAGCGCCCTTGCAGCCCGTCTGCCAGCATGCCGATAAACACGGTGCCAACACCGATCCCAATCAGATTGTTGATAAACAGAAAAACGGCTGATGCGGTGGCCCGCATATTGGGTTTGACCAGGTGTTGTATCGCGGCAATCACCGGTCCCAGCCAGACCAGACCAAAGGCGGTGGGCACAAGCATCAATAGAAATGTCAGTGGCAAAGATGTCGATAACACACCGGCTACATACATAGGCGCGGTGATCACAAAAGCGATCGCCGGGATCATTGCGTAAGCCGCGCGATTGCGTTGCCCGTAACGATCGGCAGCCCAGCCGCCCATCCAGATACCGCCAAGCCCACCGATCAGGATGATCGCTCCATAGAAAAGCGAAGCATCGAGCAGCGTCATTCCATAGCTGCGGACAAAAAACGATGGCAGCCAGAAAAACAGCGCATAGCCCATCATCGACGAAAAGGCAGAGCCCACAGACATCAACCAAAAACTCTTTTTGCCGGCGAGTGTGCGAAAGATTTCTCCAATACTCGCCGCTGAACGAACCTCAGCGAAACGATCGAATCGGCCGCGAACCGGTTCCCTGATCGTTAATCGGAAAATCGGTGCAAAAAGAACGCCGGCGGCGCCGACAACGAAAAAAGCGACTCGCCAATCCACAGCACTGGCGATCAAGCCCCCAGCAACAATACCGAGTGTGCTGCCGATGGGAATGCCGAAGGAATAAATGCTCAGGGCGCGGGCGCGCTGGTTTGGCGGGAAGTAATCCGCGATCAACGACCAGGCCGGTGCGACACCCCCGGCCTCACCCACGCCAACACCGAGACGCGCCAGGAAAATCTGCCAGAAATTCTGCGCCAGACCACAGACCGCGGTCATCCCGCTCCACAGGACTAACGCAACAGTCATAATCCAGGTGCGACTGCTGCGATCGGCAAGCATCGCAATAGGGATACCCAGACCCGCATAGAACAAAGCGAAAGCGAAACCACCCATCAACCCGAGTTGCGTATCGCTCAGCATCAGATCGGCCTTGATCGGCACCGCAAGAATCCCGATGATCTGGCGATCGATAAAATTGAAGGTATAGACCACCACCAGGATGAACAGCACATACGCTCGATTCTCGAACGGGCTGGCTCCGGGCTGGTTTGTTCCCGGCGACTTCATATCATTAGCAAAGGCATGAAAATATTTCTCAATCTGACGTGTATGGCGGTCCGGCAGATTAGCTGGCCGGCGGAAACTCGATGGGACTCATGTTTTTGGCGTGACGCGGCGTGAATGCAGCATAAAACTCCCGGATGAAGTCGAGATCCTGTTCGAGTATGCCGCTCGGCGTAAAAGTTTGCCCAATACCTATCCTCTTTTCCCGGTAATCGATAAACGCCAGCACGATAGGCACGCCAACCTCGATTGCGATGTGGTAAAAACCTGTTCTCCAGTAGGGCATCCACTTGCGGGTACCTTCTGGCGCCAGTCCGAGCAAAAAATGATCGTGAGTATTGAAAGTGTCGATCGCATATTGCACGAGGTCGCCACTCTTTTTGCGATTGACCGGGATTGCGCCCATGTATCTCAAAATACTGCCCAGCGGCCACCAGAACAAAGTGTGTTTGGCAAAAAACCGGGCCTCTATCCCCATCGCAACCTTGTAGGCCAGCACCCAGAGCCCATCCCAGTTCGAGGTGTGCGGGGTAACGATCAGAACCGCCTTGTCGACGGTCGGCGCTTCACCGACCATCTCCCAGCCGGTAATTTTCAGCATGCCCCTGGTCAGTTTTCTCACCATCATGGAGAAACAATGTCACATACCGAAACCAGGAACAAATCCGGCGCGGCTGTCCTTGATTGCCGGGCCTCGTTGTCTTACAGAGCTCAGCAAGAAGGGGTCGGTGGGCCCCTCTTTTGTACAAGATCATTCGGTCAGTTTGAAAGCTTTCGCTCCATCACGATTCCCGCCAGGCCAAACATGCCGAGCAGCACGCCGATGAAAACCAGGAACTTGCTTCCCCACGGGTCGATTTGGGTTTCTCGATCAACATAGTAGGTTCTTGAACCACCCTCTACCTGCAGATTATAGATCCGTCCCCTGAATTCGCTGGTCAGCACATATTGCTCGTTCACTCTGGCCTTGATCGCGTCGAGGTACTTCTGTGTTTCATTGTTATCGTCGCGCACCGCATCGGGAATATAAACCCTGCTTTTCTCGAATATTTCCTTGGGTTCACCCTGAAGAACGACTCCCTGCGATACGTACTGATACAGGTGGTCGGGGAAGAAAAGATGAGACCTTCCCGCATAGATCAAGGCCACGCCAATTGAAATCAGGGCGACCGATATCATCAACCAGCGTCGCCGGTTTTGAATCATCAGGCTTTTCTCTCGGGTCAGGTAGTCCGCAACCTGCGGCAACTGTCGCAACTGGTTTTTCGTTCGCGGATCGAGCTCATTGAGTAACTCACCGATTCCGATCTCAAAAACCTCCAGAATACGGCTCAGCGTATTATCCGAGGGTAACGACTTTTCGTTTTCCAGCTTGGATAAATACGACTGCTCGATACCAATCGCATCCGCCAGGTCAGGTTGGGTCAATTTTTTCTCGTTTCTGAGATCACGCAGTTTTTCACCAAAATTCATTTTCATCTCCTGAATTGAATTATCAGCGATAGTCTCAGGTATTCATTTATGCATAGGCAGATGAATATTAGCGAATAACTCAGAATAAATGGGAATAAGCTGGAGAATTCGAACAGCAATCACCGGGACCGTTGCAAAGCTACCTGTATTCGGCACAGAAATTTTTCGATACCGCGATTTTCGGTTTAACTAAGGCGCCGGCGCATTTACGATCTGGGCGGTAGCTTGTAACCCCTCCACAAGCTTTTTCATGCTCTCTTGCAGCTTTTCCTGCGTCAGATGCTCATATAAACGCTCTGAGGCCTCCATATAAGGCACAGCGCGCCCCTCTGACCGTTCATCAACTTTGATGATATGAAAGCCGAACTCTGTTTCCACGATGTCCGATATTTCACCTGGTTGCAGCGCAAAAGCTGCTTCTTCAAATGCCGGTACCATCTGCCCGCGACCGAAAAAGCCGAGATCGCCACCCCGCGGCCCACTAGGTCCCTCAGAATATTCGATCGCAATTGCTTCGAAATCGGCACCATCCTTTAGTTCTTTTTGAATACCGGCGATCTTGTCCTCAGCAGCCCGCTTCGCCGCCTCGTCGTCACCAGCAGGTTTTACCAGGATATGTCGTGCGTGTATCTCCTCCGGAATCTTCATTTGCTCAGCATTAGCATCATAGAACGCTCTTATTTCCTCATCGCTAACATCGATTGACGGCAGTATGCCCTGGGTCACCAACTGCTGAACTGAGAGCTGCTGGCGAATATCCTCGCGATAGCTCGATTCTGTGAATCCACTTGCCTGAATCCTGGATAAAAAGGCCTGCTCCGAATCGGACTCACTCTTCGCTCTTTGGAGCTGCTCGTCGACAGCCACATCACTCGCAATGAAGTCGCGCCGTTGCGCTTCCTGCCAAAGCAATTCCTGCACTACCAGTTGCTCGACGACCTGACGTCGCATCTGCTGATAGACCTCCGGCTGAATTGCGTCGCTCGGATCCCCGCCACGCCGACTAATCAGGTAATCAATCTGCGCAGTTACTTTCGCCGAGGTAATCTGGACACCATTGACTACGACCGAAGGATCGGGAGCCTGTGCCACCAGTGGGCTGCAGGCAAGCAACAATAGAGCCGAGCATAGTTTTCTAATCGTCAAAGTTTTGCCCTCAGGATCATTAACATTCAGCCAACCGTTGAGAGATTGTG
>JAPUHG010000034.1 GCA_027297845.1 Gammaproteobacteria bacterium
TGCAGCGTCCAGCAAATCGTTACCACGCTGGCGTTGTCAATCACCAGATCGTCGATGTCCTCGTTGAAATCTCCATAGGAAAACACGATACGGTCGCTGACGCCCGAATCGGCGGCATTACTTCTTGCGCGATCGAGCATCGGATCAGAATTGTCGTAACCAACCAGCTTGATGCTTGAATCCAACCGCTTGGCCAAGCGGATCAGAGTGGTGCCGGTCGAGCAACCCAAATCAATGACCAGAGAATCGGGCAAGGCGCAACGCTGAGCAATTTCCGCAATCAAACTTTGCTGCTCAAGGTAAAAAGGCACGCTACGGACCAACATATCATCAAAGACATTGACAACTTCTTCGTTGAATTGAAAATCACCACCCCTGGCGGTGGTATTGCCAAAGACTTCGTCTCGCGCCATCGTTCCCTACGTTCCACCGTCGGCCTGGCGTTCAATTTCTTCCTTTTTCTTGTCCAGCGCGTCCAGGTACTCCTGCTCGAAGTCCTTGGCCTTGTTCAACACTTGGATTTGCGGGCCGATGAAGGTGTCTTCCACGGCGGGTGTCGGCGGTTCCGGCCACCAGGCCAGGGCAATCAAAATTAGAACTAGCAGCACGAGCAGGAAACGCATGGTTCTTCCGTGGAATTATGACGCAACTATTCTAGCAGCTCTTTCTGGCTTGCCGCGCTGTCCTCAGCGGGCCTGCTTTGAAGGGGGTCGATCAGCCGGATCTTCTTGCCGCCGAAAAAGACTTCCTTGAATTCCCTGCGGCTCACCGAAACGTAGCGCTCGTTGCCACCGACCTCGACCTGTGAGCCCTCCCTGAGTGCATAACCTGCGTCATCGACACGCACCACCATGGTCGCTTTTTTACCGGTATGGCAGATGGTCTTGAGCTCTTCAAGCCGATCTGCCCAGGCGAGCAGGTAGTGACTGCCCTGGAATAACTCGCCCTGGAAATCAGTACGCAGCCCAAAACAAAGCACGGGGATGCTGAGCCGGTCGACTATCTCACTCAGCTGGTAGACCTGTTCCCTGGTCAGGAACTGGGCTTCATCGACTAAAACACAATGGATGTTCTCTTGCTCGAGCTGTTGCTTAACCCGGTTGAACAAGTCATCGTCTCTCTCAAAAGCAATCGCTTCCGACTCCAGTCCAATGCGCGACTTGATCACCCCCACTTTGTGACGGTTATCCAGAGCCGGCGTAAACAGCATGGGCATCATGCCGCGCTCCCGGTAGTTATGCGCAGACTGGAGCAACACCGTGGTCTTGCCTGCGTTCATGGTCGAATAATAAAAATAAAGCTTAGCCATTGTCTTGCAAAAATTTATGCACCAGGGCCAGAGTTTCCTGGCGCTGTGTTAGCGCCAGCAACACCAGCAGATCGCCGTGGCGGGCCTGCTCGAGCGCCTGTTTCGTGGCGTCTTTTGGACTGGGGAACCGGGTAATGGAATCGGCGGGAATACCCGCTTGCAAGGCCGCTTCACGGATCACGCCGGGCACGGCATACGGTTCCCGGCCTCTTTCGTAACCCGGCAGTTCACAGACCAACAGGAGATCGGGCTCCATCGAGCAGGCCGCCCGCGTCATGTCTCTGATATCCTTGTCCGTGCGATCACCTGCCTGCCCTAGCAACACCACCACCCGCTCCGCCTGCACCTGCCTGACCGCGTCAGCAAGAGCTGACATGCCATGTGGGTTGTGGGCAAAATCCACCAGGATGCGAACTCCTTCGTGTTCGAACCAGTTGCCTCGCCCTGGATTATCTGTTTCATCACCACGAAACGTGGCAAGCCCGTGCCGGATCGCTTCGTCTTCAATCCCCAGCGCAATGGCTAGGGCCATCGCGGCCAGCGCATTGCTGATATTGTAACGTACAACACCGCCCATGGCCGCAGGGATGTTTTCGACTGCCGCTACTTTTCGCTCGCTCACCTCACCCTCACGGCCACTTGCAGCACACAGCCAGCCGTCTTTGAGGTAGCAGGCCGTTCCTCCATCGGACACAGCGGCCCGCACGACCGGGTTATCCGCATCAAGACCGAACCACGCGATGGTCTGGTCGAGCCTGGTCGCATAGGCAACCACACCTTCGTCATCGGCATTGAGTACCAGGGGATCGTTCCCTTGCAGCGCCCTGTGCACGATAAACTTGACGGGAATCAGTTCCGCCACCGTATTGATGCCATACTCCCCGAGGTGGTCGGTAGCCACGTTGGTGACCAAGACGGCATTGGCTCGCTCTATCCCCAGCCCCCGCCGTAACAACCCACCGCGGGCCACTTCCAGCACGGCCATTTCCACGTCTCCCTGGCGCATTAACATCCGGGCGCCTCCCGTGCCGGAATAATCTCCGGTATCGATGACCCTGTCGCCGACGCGGATGAAGTCGGTAGAAGTCAGTCCCGCCCGGTAGCCGGCGGCCGCCATGATGAATGCTGTCATGCGTACCGTAGTCGATTTTCCGTTGGTGCCGGTCACCAGTACTACCGGTATGGAATGCATGGCCTTCCAATCGATTTCATCAGGCGATGGCAAGGAACCGCGCGCCCAAACCAGGGTGCCCTCGCCGTAGCCGACCGATACCTCATCATCGTCCCACAAAAAGGGCGCTCCGTGATCGTGGGCAGTCCCCTGCAAGGCCAGCAGTGCCGGGTTTCGTTCTTCGTCAAACAAGCGCCTGAGCCTGGCAAACTCCCCCTCGGAATCAGGAGCGTCGCCCTCGCCGCATGCATGTACTGCGCTTTTCCAGGCTACTTCGTTCAACTCGCACATGGAATACAACACATCGATCGGCGCGGAAATCAACAAGCTGGCGCCGCCGTCAAATACCCGGCAACAGGTTTTCTCATCCGGGTAACCGACCGCATCCAGCCACTCAACGACCGCGCTTTTC